>NZ_DCLI01000048.1:66805-171581 GCF_002320975.1 Clostridium sp. UBA1652 | reverse complement strand
GAGCCGGTGGTACTTGACTTTATAAACTTTTTTAGAGATATGTCTTGTGGTCAATTTGTTGTGAAGAAAAAATAAAAAGTATCTTAAAAAGGCTTAAAAGAATATTTTAATTATATATAAAATAATTAACAGGGGAATAGTATGGAAAGTTTTATTTCAAAAACCTTAAATGGTTCATTTAAATATATAGATTTAAGAGAATTAGGTATAGAACAATTAAGAGAATGTAATTTTATGAATAAAAAAAATAGAGATAATGAACGTGTTGGTATTATTTTACCTAATCAGCGAGAAGAAAGATGGAAAAGAGATAAATCTGCTATGGAGAAAGAAGGAAAGATAAGAGATCTAAGTTTGATATTTGAGTATAACGATTTTGAAATGGATAAGCAAATTGAAGCAATTAACAAATTAATATTAGAAGAGGTGGACGTATTAATTATATGTCCAATAAATGGAGAAGGAGAACCAGAGGCCATTGAGAAGGCTAAAAAGAGAGGTATTAAGGTAATATCGTATGATGTACTTGCAATGAATAGTGATATAGATTTATTTGTTTCCTTTAACCTTATGAGAGTAGGAGAACTCCAAGGTAAATATCTTATAGGAAAAGTACCTAGAGGTAACTACATTATTTTATTAGGGGAACCAAATGGAGAGGTTTTTATAGAAGGGGCAATGGAGTATATTATGCCCTTAGTTTATACAGGGAATATAAAAATTATCACTCAAGAAAAGGTAGAAAGATGGAGTCCTGATTACGCTTATAATATTGTAAAAAATTCTTTAATTCAATATGAAAATAATATTGATGCTGTCTTGGCTCCGAACGATGCAATAGCAGGAGCTGTAATAGAGGCCTTGGACGAAGAAAATTTGGCTGGAAAAGTTGCTGTAACCGGTCAGGATGCAGACATTTCTGCAATTAGGAGGATTATTGAAGGTACTCAATCCATGACAGTACTTAAAGATACTAATGAATTAGCCTGGGTTGCTATAAATGCCGCAATTAAATTAATAAAAGGTGAACAGAAAATCACGTATAAGTCAGTTAATAATGGAAAGATAAATGTTCCTTCAATACTAACTAATCCAATATTAGTTGATAAAAATAATGTATACTCTATTCTTAATGAAACAGGATATTATAAAAATTATATTATATAAGATATTAAGTTGTTAGACTTTTTTATTATAGAAAGTCATATTTGAAGAAGCCTAAGCTTCAACAAATATGACGCTACAAAAGGGGTAATTTATATATTTGCGTATCGAGAGGATACCAATGCTTTGAAACGAAATACATGCCAATTAGTAAAGTTACTTTTAGGAAGATGATACATCTATAGTTTAGTCGAAATATATAAATTTATACTATTTTTTTTTGCTTTTTGAGGGACTTGAAAGAGCCTCAATTTTATCATTTAACTCATCTAATTGCTTTTTAAATTTTTCTTTTACTTTAATAAGTTGTTTTATTTTTGGATCCAAATTTTTTAATAATTTAGTATTATTAGACTGATCATCTTTTAAATTATCTATATCTTCACTAATTGTTTTATAACCAAAATCTAATTCAGAATAGATCTTATCTAGCAATTCAAGTAAATCTTTATCTTCCAATTATAGACACTCCTCTAACTAATAATAAGGCTTATAGTATTAGTATATATTTAATATGTTAAATATAGAATTGAGTTCAATTTTAAGCAACAAATTAATTAAACTTGAATATATAATTATTAAGGAAATTTTTTTACTAAAGAATATACCTTATTATAAACTTTTCACTTTAAGATTTAAGGGGTGAGTCTAATATGGATTTTGTAAGTTTAATTACAGATAATGCACTTATTTTAGTGCCTGCATTATATGTCTTAGGAATGATATTTAAGGGAACTGAAAAGATACAAGATAAATATATACCTTTGATATTATTGCCAATAGGAATAGCTGGTGCAATTGCTTTAATAGGATTTAGTGTACAAGGATTTGTACAAGGGATATTAGTAGTTGGTGCAGCTGTTTATGCTAATCAATTGGTTAAACAATTTAAAAAAGATGAATAATTGGGGAGTATATCCTCCCTTAAACTATGGAATTTTAGTTCTTTATAAAAATATTATTATAATTGACATAAATAATGTTCAAATATTAAAGAGATGAATAATATAGTAGTGAGAATGTATATAAGTATTAAACCTATAAATAAGTTTATAGTAAAAACTTAGGAGGAAAACATGGGAAGAATACTTCTTTTAATAGAAAAAAAAAGATTTGAACTAAATAAAGCTATAGAGATATTTGGGATTAATGATTATAGAGTTTTAATTATAAGTGAAGAGCTTGATAAATTGATAACTATAGAACAACGGATGAGGCTATGGCTAGCATATACTGGATTTTATACTAAAATTAATATGGTAAAATAAAGATACCTTCTTAGCCCTTAGGGGCTATTTTTTTATATACATAATATGGTATAATTAACTTGTTAAGGTGAATAAACTAATTAATTTTGGAGGTGTTATTTATGGATAATCTAAGTACAATAGCAATTTCAAAAATAGCTGATATATTATCAACAGGTGATATACTGGTACCTACAGCAGGGATTTGGGAGAAAATATTTTGCAATTCTGGATTAAGTAGTTATTATGAAGAGAGTAAAGAAAATTTAGAGGTTGTTTTTATGAATAATAAATACACACATAATCCTTTATGTTATTCTGAACTTAAGAAAATATTTATAGAATTATATGATAGTAATAATATTATGGAAGTATTACAAAACATAATAGATAAAATAAGTATATATAATGTGTTTCATGAAAATATTAATTTAAAAATGAACATTACGTTTTATATGGTTGATATAGTAGAACATTTAAAGAAAAAGGTGTTAACATATAGATTAAAAATACTTGATAAGTATCCAAGTAAAGAATTTAAAGAATTAAGAAATAATATAAGAGATTTGGGATTTGATTTTATTTTTAAAGAAGGAGAAGATATAAAACTAATTATTGTAGCTAAAGATTTATTACAAGAAAAATTAAATGCAAGTTTAATAAATTCAGCATCCTAATGAAAACATTTACCTATATAAATAGACTAAGAGTACTATAAAAAAGTACTTTTAGTCTATTTTTTTATAATTTAATATATGTGAGTATTTAATTCAATTATGGATAAAATTATATTTAGGAGGTGTTTAAAGTGAAAAAAGAAGAAATTATATCTATTCATATAGATATATTAAGAGAAAGACTTGAGCATTTAATAGAGATAAAGGAAAATAATTTAATAGATGAAGAAGTAATTTATGCTAGTAATCTTTTAAATGAAGCGTTAAATAAATATAATAATTTGGTTCATAACGTAAAGATTTAATTCTGAATAGGTGACGAAATGTTTAAAAATTCATTTAACTTAAGAAAAGTAAAAAAATATAAAGACTTAGGAGCTGGAATAAACCCAAGAAAAGAAGCCTTGAAAATAGCATTAGTTTATTTAATATTAGGAGTATTCTGGATTAAAACATCAGACTTCTTATTAGAAAAACTGGCAAAAGATAATAGAGTTTATTGGGCAATACAAACATATAAAGGGTGGATATATGTCTTAATTACTATGTGCGTAATTTATATTTTAATTGCTAAAAAAATATTGTTATTAGAGAAAGCTTTTGTTGAACTGAATAATAGTAATAGAAAATTAGATAAATTAGCTTATTATGATACCTTAAGTAATCTACCTAATAGTGCTTTTTTTAAACTTACAGTTAATGAGTTAATAGATAATAAAAATATAAAAAACAACAAGTTTGCTTTGGTATATATAGATATTGATGATTTTAAAAACATAAATAATACTTTAGGATACACCTTAGGAGATAAGCTTATAATATATATATCAAATATATTGAAATATCAAGTTAAAGAAGAGGATTTTGCATCTAGGTTTGGTGGAGATGAATTCACAATTCTTTTTACCAATATTGAAAAGAATGTTGATGTTGTTTATAAAATAGAAGAGCTTTTAAATATACTCAGAAGACCTTGGAAACTGGAGGGTCAAGAGTTTTTTATTTCCTATAGCGTAGGAATAGCTATTTATAAAGACCATGGAAGTGACTTTAATGAACTTCTTAAAAATGCTAATACAGCTATGTTTGAAGTAAAGCGTAGAAGTAAAAATGGATATACTTTTTATAATCATGATATGGAAAAAAGAATTTTGGAAAAAATTAATTTAATTAATGAAATGAAACATGCTATTGGTAAGGATGAATTTATGTTGTATTATCAGCCTATAATAAGATTAGAAGACAATACCGTTTATGGTTTTGAAGCCTTAATAAGATGGTATAAACCGAATAAGGGTTTTATATCTCCCATGAATTTTATACCTTTATCTGAAGAGATAGGGTATATAGACCAAATAAGTAGGTGGGTATTAAAGTCAGCTTTTGAGCAAATAAAAGAGTGGAGAGAAAATGGAGTAAGTGGTTTAGTTATAGGAATAAATATATCAGGAAAATTACTAATAAATGATGATATAGTAGATTATATAGCTGAGCTGCTAGATTTATATAAAATAGATAGTAAAAGTATAAAATTAGAGATTACAGAAACGGCAATAATGACTAATTTAGAAGAAGCTATAAAAGTACTTAGAAAAATGAGGTCTATGGGATTACAATTATCTCTTGATGATTTTGGGACAGGATATTCCTCATTAACATATCTAAAAAAGTTACCTATGAATATGGTAAAGCTTGATAAAGAGTTTATAAATAATATTTTTTCAAGTGATCAAGATAAAATAGTTGTAGAGTCTGTAATAAATCTTATAAAGGATTTAAAGTTAAAAATTGTAGCTGAGGGAATAGAGACAAAAGAACAGTTAGATTTTTTGAAGAATAATCAATGTGATTTTGGGCAAGGGTATTATTTTAGTAAACCTGTGCCAAAGGATGAGTGTATACATATTATAACAAACATTAATTGTCTAAAATGATTTTGAGAGACTGCAAGAATTAACTTAGTAGTCTTTTTATTTTTTTCAAAAGATTAATTTTAAAATTTCATAATAAAAACTTAATTTGTCTATATATAATTCGACATTAATTAAAAAGTGCGAATATTAAGCTTGAGCGAAGTGGTTAAAATTTGAGTATTGACTAATTTAAACTAATTGATATATAATAATATTCGTTGATTTTGTTTCTCACACAAATTAAATAGACTAATTTGTCATATTATGTGTGGAAACACAATATATTAAGAAAAGGGGATTAATAATGGAAAAATTGACTTTAAAGGAAAAGTTTCTTCCTATTTTTACAAATAAGAATGTTGATTTCAAAAAAGAAATAATAGCTGGAATTACAACATTTTTAACAATGGCTTACATAATAGCTGTTAACCCATCTATTTTAAGTGCAACAGGAATGCCTGTAGGAGCATTAGTTACAGCAACTTGTTTAACTGCTGGTGTAACAACTATCTTTATGGGATTATATGCAAATTTACCTTTTGCTTTAGCACCAGGTATGGGCTTAAATGCTTATTTTGCTTTTTCAGTATGTATTACAATGGGAATATCTTGGGAAATAGCATTAACAGCCGTTTTTGTTGAAGGAATTATTTTTATATTTTTATCTTTATTTAAAGTAAGAGAAGCAGTTGTAAATGGTATACCAACTAATCTAAAACATGCAGTTACTGCTGGTATTGGATTATTTATAGCATTTATAGGTTTTACTGGTAGTGGCATTGTTGTGAAAAATGACTCTACATTAGTTGGAATGGGAAGTTTTACAACACCTTCAGTTGTTGTTACCTGTATAGGACTATTAGCTATCGTTATTATACAAAAGAAAAATATTAAAGGAGCAATGCTTCTAGGAATAGTAGTTTCTACAGTGGTTGCATGGGGATATGCATTAATTAATCCAGAAGGTGCCGCTGCATTTAATATATTCTTGCCACAAGGTATCTTTAAGTTTGAATCAATTGCACCAATAGCTGGTAAAGTTGACTTTGGCTACATGATGGATCCAAACAACATTTTAAACTTTGTTGTTATAGTATTTACATTTTTATTTGTAGATTTTTTTGATACAGTTGGAACTTTAGTTGGTGTTGCATCAAGAGCTAAGATGTTAGATAAAGATGGAAACTTACCTAATGCAGGAAGAGCTTTATTAGTGGATGCTATAGGTACTACAGCAGGAGCTTTAGTTGGTACATCTACAGTAACAACATATGTTGAAAGTTCAACTGGAATCAGTGAAGGAGGAAGAACTGGGTATACTTCTATAGTAACAGGAGTATTATTCTTAATTGCTATGTTCTTCTCACCATTATTTATAGCTATACCATCTGCTGCTACTGCGCCAGCACTAATTTATGTTGGATTTTTAATGATGGGAGCAGTTAAGGAAATAGAGTTTGATGACTTATCAGAAGGAATACCAGCATTTTTAACTATTGCTTTAATGCCAATGACTTACAGCATAGGTGATGGTTTAACTATAGGTGTTTTAGCTTATGTATTTATAAATGTTTTAGTGAATTTATTTTCTAAAAAAGAAGATAAGAAAAAAGTTTCACCAGTTATGATAGTACTTGCTATAATATTTGTAATAAAATTAACACTTCATTATTTTACTGCAGTATAATACTTAGTAAGTTATTTGATTGGCCATTACATTTTGTGATGGTCAATTTTTTACGAATTTAATTGTAAACTTTCTGTTAACAAACCATTGACCTAAGGTGTCATAAGGGTATATTATCTTAATATAGCTTAATAAACAAACTCTTAAGGGGGATAAAAAATGGCAAGAAGCATGACTGGATTTGGTAGATCCACTAGCGCTGAAGGTAGCGATAAAATATTTACTCTAGAAATGAAAAGTGTAAATCACAGATATTTAGATATAAATATCAGGATGCCTAAGTCTATGATAAGTTTTGAAGATAGAATAAGAAGAATATTATCTCAGAGTTTAAATAGAGGTAAAATTGATTTATTCGTGAATTTAAAAAATTATCATAAAGGAGATCAAGTTACTAAATTTAATGAGAGTTTAGCTGATAGCTATTTTAAATCCTTATTAGAGATAGAAAATAGATACGATGTAAAAAATGATATATCTGTTTCATTAATTGCTAGATTTCCAGATGTTATAATGGTTGAAGAAAAAGAAGAAAACATAGAAGAACTATGGAGATGTCTTGAACCTCTACTTCATGATGCTGTTACTATGATGGTAGATATGAGGGAAAAAGAAGGAGCTAAGCTAAAGGAAGATATTATCTTAAAAACTAGAGAAATAAAAGAGCTAGTTAAGAGAGTAGAAGATAAATCAGGTACTATTGTTGAAAGTTATAAGATAAAATTGCAAGATAGACTTAAAGAGCTAAAGAACATAGTTGATATTGACGATAGTAGAATAGCGATGGAAATAGCTATCTTTGCTGACAAGGCATCTATTGATGAGGAAATAACTAGACTATATTCCCACATAAATCAAGTGGTTGAAACATTTGATTTAAGTGAACCTATTGGAAGAAAACTAGACTTCATAATTCAAGAAATGAATAGAGAAGCAAATACTATAGCTTCAAAATCATCCGATATTGAAATAACTAACATAGTTATTAATATAAAAAATATAATAGAGAAAATAAGAGAGCAGACTCAAAATATTGAGTAACTAGGAGGAAAGAAATGAGTATTAAATTAATTAATATTGGGTTTGGAAACATAGTTTCTGCTAATAGATTAGTTGCTATAGTTAGCCCAGAATCTGCCCCAATCAAAAGAATCATACAAGAGGCAAGAGATAGGGGTATGTTAATAGATGCTACATACGGAAGAAGAACGAGAGCAGTTATAATTACTGATTCAGATCACGTTATATTATCAGCTGTACAACCAGAAACAGTGGCTCATAGATTATCAGCTAAGGATGAGGTTGTAGATGAGGTTGATGAATAATGACAGAGGTTACTAGAGGTTTGTTAATAGTAATTTCTGGACCGTCAGGAGCTGGAAAAGGTACTATATGTAAGGAATTATTAGATAAAAATGATGATTTATACATATCTGTTTCTGCAACTACACGTAATCCTAGAGATGGAGAAATAGATGGAGTTAATTATTACTTTATAGATAGATCTGAATTTATGAAAAAAATTGAAGCTGATGATTTTTTAGAGTATGCTGAAGTTTATGGTAACTTTTATGGTACTCCAAAATCTAAAGTTGAAGAAATGCTTTTAAGTGGTAAAAATGTTATATTAGAAATTGATATTCAAGGAGCACTTAAAGTAAAAGAAAACTCAAAAGAAGGTATTTTTGTGTTTATTCTTCCTCCATCTATGGAAGAATTAAAACAAAGAATAATAAAAAGAGGTAGTGAAACTACAGAATCTCTTATGACTAGATTTAAATCTGCGTATCAAGAGATTAATTATGTATCAAAATATAATTATGCAGTAGTTAATGACCAAGTAGAAGAAGCAGTTAAAAAGATTGAAGCAATACTTACTGCTGAAAAATGTAGAGTAGACAGAATAAAAGAAAATATATTAGATTCTAAGGAGGGCGTAATCCATGAGCAACTCTATGATTAATCCATCAATAGTAGATTTATTGAAAAAGGTAGATAATAGATATTCACTTGTTATTGTTACTTCAAAAAGAGCTAGACAATTAATAGACGGTCAAGAACCAACTATTAAGGTTGATTCTAAAAAATCACTAACTATTGCTATTAACGAAGTTAATGAAGGTACAATAAGTTTTGAACAAATAAAAGAAGGTTATAAATAAAAATGAATAATAAATGTGTGGTTATTGGAGTTTCAGGAGGGGTAGCAGTATATAAGGCCCTTGAAGTAATATCTAGGTTAAGAAAAAAAGATATTGAAGTTAGAGTAATAATGACTGAATCAGCACAAAAATTTGTAACCCCACTAAGTTTCCAATCTTTAAGTCAAAATATGGTTACTACAGATATGTTTGATGAGCCTAAGGCTTGGGAAATTCAACATATATCTTTAGCTAAAAAAGCAGATCTAATGCTTGTATTACCTGCTACAGCAAATATAATAGGAAAGGTAGCAAATGGAATTGCAGATGATATGTTATCAACTACAATTATGGCCACAAAAGCACCAGTAGTTTTTGCGCCTGCTATGAATACAAATATGTATGAAAATCCTATTGTGCAAAATAATATTGAAAAACTAAAAAGTTTTGGATATGAATTTATTGAACCTGCTTCCGGTAGGCTTGCTTGCGGGGATGTGGGAGCTGGAAAACTTGCAGATGTTGAAGATATTTATGAGTTTGTTTTAAAAACTTTATATAAAACTAGCGATTTAGAAGGTAAAAAGGTGTTAATAACAGCTGGACCAACTATATCACCAATAGATCCAGTAAGATTTATTACAAATAGAAGTACTGGAAAAATGGGTTATGCTATAGCTGAGGAAGCAAGAAATAGAGGGGCAGAAGTTACTTTGATTTCTGGACCTACTAATATAAAGCCGCCATATGGAGTAAAGACTATAAAGATTTCTACTAATGAAGAAATGAAAAATGAAGTTTTAAAATATTTTGATGAAACTGACATAGTTATTAAGTCAGCAGCTGTTGCAGATTATAAAACTTTAACCTATTCAGAGCAGAAAATTAAAAAAGGTGAAGGGAATTTAAACTTGGAATTTACTAGAGATAGTGATATACTTAGTATTCTAGGTGAAAAGAAAACTTCGCAAATATTAGTAGGCTTTGCAGCTGAAAGTAATAACTTAGAAGAAAATGCTACAAGAAAATTAATCAAAAAAAATCTAGATTTAATAGTTGGAAATGATATTACAGCTAAAGAAACTGGATTTGGATCTGATGATAATAAAGTTATATTTATTTCAAAAACAGGAGAGAAAACTGTACTTGATAAGATGACTAAACTGGAAGTAGCAAAGAAACTATTTGATGAAATTATAAAAATTAAGGGTTAGTAAATATTTAAGCTCTCTATGTAACCATAGGGAGTTTTTTTATAAAGGGTGATGAAGTTGTTTGCTCAAGTTGTTATAAATAATGATGCAGTTAGTGTAGATAAGTTATTTACATATAAAATTCCAGAAAAGTTTGTTAATGATATAAAGCTAGGACATAGAGTTCTAGTTCCTTTTGGCATGGGAAATAGGTTTTATGAAGGTTTTGTTATAGGTATTCAGGAGAATAATGAAAGTGGATTTAATAATATTAAGTCTTTAATAAATATTTTAGATAAAGAACCTATACTAAAAAACGAAAGTCTTCTACTATTTGAATTTCTGGTTAATAGATATCTATGTAAAAAAATAGAAAGTATAAGGCTTCTTATCCCTACAGGAATAATGAGAGGGGTAAAAGAAAAAAAGAAAGAAGTTATATGCTTTAATAAAGAACTTGATGGCAAATTAGAATCTAAAGATGAATACATAAAAATAGTAGATTTTATAAAAATAAATAATGGTAAGTATATGAAAAGTCAGTTAATAAATGACTTTAATTACTCTTCTTATATGATTAATAAACTGATATCTGAAAAATATCTTATTAAATTAGATGAAAAAGTCAATAGATTAGATAATAGAGAATATGACTTTTATGATACTTTTGAGTTAAATGAAGAGCAGCAAAATGCATTTAATAATATAGTTTTTTCAAAAGAAAAGTTATTTTTACTAAAAGGGGTAACTGGAAGTGGAAAAACAGAAGTATATATGAGATTAGCTAAAAAGATGCTTGAGGAAGAAAAAAGCACCTTGATATTGGTTCCAGAAATTTCATTGACCCCTCAAATGATAGAAAGATTTAAAGGAAGATTTGGGAATTCGGTAGCAGTATTTCACTCCAAATTATCTCAAGGAGAAAGATTTGATGAGTGGCACAGGGTATCTGAAGGAAAAGTTAAACTAGTTGTAGGAGCAAGAAGTGCAATATTTCTTCCTTTTAAAAATTTAGGACTTATTGTTGTTGATGAAGAACATGAGGGAACGTATAAATCCGAACAGAACCCTAAATATCATACAAGAGAAGTAGCAGAATATCTTAGTGAGATAAGTGAATGTAAGGTAGTTTTTGCATCTGCAACACCTTCTGTAGAAAGTTATTATTATGGTTTAACTGACAAATATAAATTAATTGAACTTAAAAATAGAGTTGCAAGTAAAAAAATGCCTAAGATGAAGATTATAGATATGAGACAGGAACTTAAAAATAATAATAAAAGCATGTTTTCTAGGGAATTATATGAAAAAATATCTTTGAATCTTAAGGATAAAAATCAAAGTATTATTTTTTTAAATAGAAGAGGACATTCGACTTTCGTGTCTTGTAGGCAATGCGGGTATGTGTATAAATGTCATCATTGTGACATATCTATGACCTATCATAATAATGGATACCTAATATGTCATTACTGTGGAACTGCTAAAAAAATAGATAATAATTGCCCTAAATGCGGTAGTAAGTATATTAAATATTTTGGCGCAGGCACTGAAAAAATTGAAGGTGAAATAAAGAGACTTTTCCCTAAAGCAAGAGTTTTGAGGATGGATGTTGACACTACTAGAAATAAAAATTCTTATGAAAAGATATATAATTCCTTTAAAAATGGAGAAGCAGACATTTTAATAGGAACTCAGATGATAACAAAAGGTTTAGATTTTCCTAATGTTACTTTAGTTGGTGTAATAGCCGCTGATATGTCCTTAAACCTTCCTGATTATAGATCGGCTGAAAGAACTTTTCAGCTTATAACTCAAGTGGGAGGACGAGCGGGTAGAGGAGATAAAGAAGGGGAAGTTATAGTACAGACTTATACTCCTGAACATTATTCAATTATTCACTCAATGAATAATGACTATGAAGCCTTGTTTAAGGAAGAAATAGTAATGAGGAAAGATTTTAATTACCCTCCTTTTGGAAAGATATTTCTTATCCATTGTTCATCAAAAAATGAGGAGCTATTAAAAAACTTTATGAAAGAACTTGGTAATCATCTTAATAAAACTCTAGGAGAATATGACTTAGAAATGCTTGGACCTTGTTCTTCTATAATATCAAAAATTAAAGAGAACTATAGATGGCAGATAGTATTAAAAGGTGATTTACCTGAGGAAACATGTAAATTTATCAAAGATAGGGTTTATGAAATCTACTCTAATGTATATAATGAAATAAGAGTATCTATTGATATAAACCCAAACAGTTTAATATAGGAGGAAATTATGGCTAAAAGAATCATAAGGATAGTCGGAGATGAACTATTAAGAAAAAAAAGTAGAAAAATTGATGAAGTTAATAATAGAATAACTACATTAATTAAAGATATGTTTGAAACCATGTATGCTGCAAATGGAATTGGGCTAGCAGCACCACAAGTAGGTATACTAAAAAGGTTGTTTGTTATAGATATAGGAGAAGGTCCATTAGTTTTTATAAATCCAGAAATATTAAGTACAGAAGGTGCTGTATGTGATATCGAAGGATGTTTATCTATTCCAAATGAGCAGGATGAAGTTGAGAGACCAGAAAAAATAAAAGTTAAAGCTCTAAATGAAAAAGGTGAGGAATTCACTTTAGAAGCAGAAGGGCTGTTAGCACGTGCTATATGCCATGAAAATGACCATTTAGATGGTATATTATTTACAGATAAAATTAAAAGTAAGTAGGAGGGAAATAGATGAAAATAGTTTTTATGGGAACACCAGACTTTGCGGTGCCTTCTCTAAAAGCTTTAATAGAAAATCATCAGGTTGAGGCAGTTTTCACTCAACCTGATAAACCAAAAGGAAGGGGAAAAAAACTTTCCTTTTCCCCAGTTAAAGAAGAGGCTTTAAAACATTCTATTAAAGTATATCAACCAGAGAAAATAAAAAATAATGAAGAACATATAAAAGCACTTAAAGATATTACTCCAGACTACATAATTGTAGTCGCTTATGGTCAAATATTAACTAAGGAAATACTAGAAATACCTAAATATGCTTGTATAAATCTTCATGCATCTATATTACCTAAGTTTAGAGGTGCTGCTCCTATAAACTGGGCAGTTATAAATGGAGAAAAAACTTCAGGAAATACAACAATGCTTATGGATGTGGGATTAGATACAGGAGATATGTTGTTAAAAGATGAGGTGGAAATAACACCTTATATGACATCTGGTGAACTTCATGATATTTTAATGGATAGAGGAGCAGGACTATTATTAGATACAATTAAAGGTTATACTAATAATGAAATTATTCCTATGAAGCAAGATGGTAGCTTAAGTTCCTATGCATCTATGTTAAATAAGGAAATTGCTAAAATAGATTGGAATAAAACTGCTTTAGAAATTCATAACATGATTAGAGGACTAAATCCATGGCCTATAGCATATACAACTTATAAAGAACAAAATATGAAAATCTTTAAAAGTGAAGTAATAGATGAAGATAAAACTTCAGAAGATATAGGTAAGATAATAGATGTAACTAAAGATGGAATAAAGGTTTCTTGTGGAAAAGGAATACTTCTTATAAAAAGAGTTCAATTTCCAAATGGAAAGCCACTAGACATAAGTCAATATTTAAATGGAAATGAGATCGAGAAAAATATTATAATAGGAAAATAAGAGGTGATATTTATGTATTGGTTTGATCCAACAATGATTATTTTGTTACCAGCAATAATACTTTCTCTTTGGGCACAAGGAATGGTAACATCAACATTTCAAAAGTATAAAAGAGTAAGGAGCTTTAACGGGCTAACTGGTGCTGACGTTGCTAGAAGTTTATTAGATGCTGCTGGGCTTTTTGATGTAAGAATAGAGCAGGTTCCAGGCTCTTTATCCGATCACTATGACCCTAGAGCTAGAGTGTTAAGATTATCAGGAGATGTTTATGGAAACACATCTGTAGCATCTATAGGGGTTGCAGCTCATGAAGTAGGGCATGCTATTCAACATAACGAAAAGTATGCTCCACTATTATTTAGAAATGCTATTGTTCCAGTTGCGAACTTTGGTAACTATTTTTCGTGGATATTAATACTTATAGGGATTTTCTTCTCTATGACTAATTTAATATACTTAGGAATAATATTTTTCCTTGGAGTAGTAATATTTCAATTAGTAACTCTACCAGTAGAGTTTGATGCTTCTAAAAGAGCCATAACTTTATTAGATACAAGAGGAATATTAATAGGCGATGAAGTTAATGGGGCAAGAAAAGTTTTAAAGGCAGCAGCTATGACTTATGTTGCAGCAGCGGCTACAGCTATTATGCAATTAGTAAGACTTTTATATATAGCAAATAGATCGGATGATTGAGGTAAAAATGAATAGTAGAAAAATTGCACTAAAAGTATTGGATGAAGTGCTAAATAAAGGAGCATATTCAAACTTAGCTTTGAATAATGCTTTCAAGGATGCTTCACTAGAACAAAAAGATAGAGGCTTTATTACAGAGATTGTTTATGGAACAATTAAGTATAAAGAATCAATAGACAGCATAATATCCTTGTATGTAAAAGATGTTAATAAGATAGATAGAAGAGTTATAAATATTTTAAGATCTTCTATCTATCAGCTAAAATACTTAGATAAAGTTCCAGAATATGCAGCTGTTAATGAAGCAGTAGGAATTGCAAAGAAATTTTCTCTTTCTACCTCTAAGTTTGTTAACGGAGTACTTAGGAATTTTATAAGAAATCTAGATAAAGAGCCAGAGTTTAAGAAATTGAACTCAAAACTAGCCTTTAAATACTCATTTCCTTTATGGATGGTAGATTTCTTTATAAAGCAATATGGAAATGAAAAAGCAGAAGAAATCCTAATAGGGCTTAATATGACACCTAAGTTAACTGTTAGAGTTAATAATTTAAAAGGGGATTATCAAGAAGTTTTTGATAATCTAAAAAAAAAGGGCTACAAGGTAAGTGAAGGATATATATCGCCAGAAGCTATCTCAATAGATCGAGGTAGTTCTATAGAAAATAATGAATTTTTTAAAGAAGGAAAAATAATAGTTCAAGATGAAAGTGCAATGCTTGTATCTCCACTTCTAGATTTAGAAGAAAATATGACAGTTATGGATTTATGCGCTGCACCAGGGGGGAAGTCTACCCATATAGCAGAACTATTAAATAATAAAGGAAAGGTTTTATCCTTTGATATTCATAAAAATAAACTTTCTTTAATTAGAGAAAATGCAAAGAGATTAGGAATAAATATAATCGATGCTAGACAGCAGGATGCTACTAAGCTAAATGAGGACTTAGTAAATACAGCAGATAGAATATTATTAGATGTTCCTTGCTCAGGGCTTGGAATTATTAGAAAAAAACCAGAAATTAAATACCAAAAAACAATAAAAGACTTAAAAGATATAAGAGATATCCAGATAGATATAATGGAAAATGCCTGGAGTTACTTAAAGTCTGGTGGAGTAATGGTTTATTCCACATGCACATTAAATAAAGAAGAAAATGAATATAATGTTAAAGAATTCTTAAGAAAACATGAAAACTGTGAAGTTGAAAAGATATTTATTGGGAATTTACCTAATTTTATTTATAATGAAGATGGAACTTTAACAATATTACCTAATGAATTCATGGATGGATTCTATATGGCTAAGCTTAAGAAAAGGTAGGTGTAAAAATGAAATACCTATTAGATTTTAATCTAGAAGAGTTTAAAGAGGAATTAGTTGAAATAGGAGAAAATTCTTTTAGAGCAAAACAAATATTTCAATGGATATATAAAGAGGTTTATGATTTTGAACATATGAAAAACATCCCAAGTCCATTGAAAAGTAAGTTAAAAGAGAGTTTTGATTTATCTCTACCTAAAATAGTTGAAGAATATACATCTTCAAGTGATGGAACAAAAAAGCTCTTAGTTTCACTAAAAGATAACAATCTAATTGAATGTGTTATTATGAAATATAACCATGGAAACACCATATGTATTTCAACACAAGTAGGTTGTAGAATGGGATGTAAATTTTGTGCCTCAACAATAGATGGAAGAATAAGAAACCTTACACCAGGAGAAATGCTTGGACAGGTTTTACTAGCTCAAAATATAATGAAAGAAAGAATTTCTAACATAGTTCTAATGGGGAGTGGAGAACCTTTAGACAATTACGATAATGTTATGAAGTTTCTAGAAATAGTTAATGCAGAATATGGGCTAAATATTGGGCAAAGACATATAACTCTTTCCACTTGTGGGATAGTACCTAAAATATATGAACTTGCAGATAAAGGATTAAATGTTACATTAGCGATTTCTCTACATGCATTTTCAGATGAAAAAAGAAAAGAGATAATGCCTATAGCAAATAAGTATTCCATAAGTGAGATTATGGAAGCTTGTGAATATTACATAAAAAAGACTAACAGAAGAATAACCTTTGAGTATTCTTTAGTTAAAGGAATCAATGACTCCAAAGAAGATGCAAAAGCTTTAGGAAACTTGTTAAAGGGAAAACTTTGTCATGTTAATCTTATTCCTGTAAATAAGATTAAAGAAAAAGAGTACAGAAAATCAACAAAAGAAGACATAGACATATTTGAGAAAACTTTAAGGAAATATGGTGTAGAGGCTACTGTAAGGAGAGAGATGGGAGCTGATATAAATGCTGCATGCGGTCAATTACGAAGAAGTTATCTGGAGATTAGTAATTAAAATGAGGGGGAATTCTCATGATTGGATTAATTAGCGATGTCGGGAAAAGGCGACCAGTCAATGAAGACTATGCTGACTACCATGAAACAGACGAGTATAAACTTTTTATAGTAGCAGACGGCATGGGTGGACACAATGCTGGCGAAATAGCAAGTAAGCTAGCTACTGAAATCATTTTGGAGTATATTAAGGATAATTGGGATACCTTTAAAGAAGATTGTATATTAGAAAATGCAATTAAAGCATCAAATAAAAAAGTCTTTAGTGTTTCAAATAAAGATGAAGAGTTTAAAGGTATGGGAACAACTATAGCAGCATGTTTAATAACAGAATCAAATTTATACGTAGCTAATGTTGGTGATAGTGCTTGCTTTATGCTAGAAGACCATAAGCTTATTAAGGTTACAAAGGATCACTCACTAGTACAAGAACTCCTTGATAGTGGAAGTATAACAGAAGAAGAGGCATCAACTCACCCAAGGAAGAATATAATAACAAGGGCAGTTGGAGCTTATGAAGAGGTTATGGTAGATATCTTTAAATTACCTAAGGTAATGAAGAACAAGTATTTACTATGCTCAGATGGATTATTAAATGAAGTTACTAATGATGAAATAGAAAATATTTTAAATAACTATGATAATGAAGAGGCAGCTAAACAGCTAGTTACACTAGCAAATGAAAGAGAAGGCAGAGATAATATTACAGTTTTAGTGTTTGGAGGAGAGTTATAATATGGAGAATATCATATTAGGAGACAGATATGAACTGCAAGAGAAAATAGGAGAGGGTGGAATGTCTTTAGTTTATAAAGCTAGAGATAAAAAGCTAAATCGTTTTATTGCAGTAAAGATATTAAAGCATGAATTTATAGATAATGAGGATATAGTAGATAAATTTAAAAAGGAAGCAACGGCAATTGCTAACTTAAATGACCCTTATATAGTTAATGTTTTAGACGTAGGTTCTCAAGATGATTATAATTATATAGTAATGGAATATGTTAAGGGGAAAACCTTAAAAGAACTAATAAGAGAAAAAGGTAGAATTCCATATGATTTAGCTTTGAATTTTTCTACTCAAATAGCTAAAGCTTTAGATTGTGCACATAAAAATAACATCATTCATAGAGATATTAAACCTCAAAATATATTAGTTACTGAAGAAGGAAGTTTAAAAGTTACTGATTTTGGAATAGCAAAATCAACTAACTCTTCAACTATTACTAATACATCAAATGTAATAGGGTCAGCTCATTACTTTTCTCCAGAACAAGCTAAGGGGAACTATATAGATAGTAGAACCGATTTATATTCTTTAGGTGTGGTTATATATGAAATGGTAACTGGAAGAGTTCCATTTGACGCTGAGTCACCTGTTTCTGTGGCCTTAAAGCATATACAAGAAGAGGTTGTACCTCCTAAGAATATAAATTCAGCAGTACCAGAGTCCTTAAATAAACTTATATTAAAGGCGATGGAAAAAGAACAGATAAAAAGATATCAATCTGCAAAAGAAATGATAGTAGATTTAGATAAAATAAAAAATGATCCTAATACTATAATAGGTACAGTACCTGTTACAGAGAATGATTTTACAAGAGTTATGCCATCAGTTAACCCAGCAAATGTTGCAGCTGTAAAAAACTCAACTTCTAAAAGTAATGATGATTGGGAAGAAGACGAAGATGACTGGGACGAAGAAGAGGATGACTCCAAGAAAAAGAAAAATAAAACTAAGTTAGGAATTATATTAGCCCTTGTAGCTGTGCTTATTTTAGCTGGAGCAGCTATTACTACTTATTTCCTTACAACAAATAATAAAAAAGCAGAAGATCTTAAAATGCCTAAGGTAATAGGGCTAAAACAAGATGATGCTGAAAAAACTCTTAAAGATATGGGACTTGAAATGCTAGTAGCTGGAGAAGAAAAAAGCACTGAACCAGAAGGAACAGTAGTTAAAGCTAACAAAAATGAAGGTGATACTGTTAAAAAAGGTGAAACTATAAGAGTTTATGTAAGTGGAAAAGAAACAAAGAAAAAACTTCAAGATGTAACTGGATTAGACGAAAATCAAGCAAGAGCCTTTTTAGATAATGCAGGGGTAAAAATTAAAGAAGTTATTAAAGAATATTCTGATAATGTAGAAAATGGTAAAGTAACAAGACAAGATCCTGTAGGAAATACTGAGATAACAGAAGATACAAAAGTCACTTTATATGTAAGTCAAGGAAAGAAACCTGTAAATGTGCCAAAACTAAAAGGATTGTCAAAGCAAGAGGCTATAAATGCTCTTAATAGTGTGGGACTAAAAGCAGATACTATTACAAAAGACACCACAAACAAAAATGAGGATGGCAAAGTTATAGCGACTAGTGTAGGAGAAGGTAACCCTGTAGATGCGGGTTCTACAATAACTATTACCATAGGAGAATACAAAGATGATAATCCTGACATTGAACTAGGTTTTCTTGTTGGAAAAACTGTTCAAGAAGCAGCTGATTATATGGAATCTAAAGAGATAAAACCAAAAACTGACAATCAAAATGGTGATATTGTTGAACGTTTAAGTAAAACTAAAGCTAAAAAAGGCGAGACAGTAACAATATATACTAAAAAATCTGACACAACACCTCCAGCAACATCATAAGATTGAATAAATTTTAAGTAAAAGGTATTGCAAAATAATTATAAAAATTATTTTCAGCAATACCTTTTTATATTTTAAAATCTAAAATTTTAAATAAATTAAAGATAACAATGAAGTTGAAGACATAAATTATAGACAAAAACAAACCACTATAAAAATACAGCGGCTCGGCAGGAGCCGTCTGTATTTTTATAGAGAATTCAAGAAAAGAAGAATTCAAGAAAAAAGGAATCTAATGTAGTTTGAGAAGAAACTCCTACAGGTCAGAAGTGTAAGAATTTAAGAAAAGTTTTCAAATAAATGAGTAATTTATTTGCATTTTATACCTAAAAGTGTTTATTATAAGTATGTAAATAAAAATTTTGGAGGATATATGAAGGGAATTATTATTAAAGGTATTGGCGGTTTTTATTATATAAAAACTAATGAAGGGACATTTGAGTGTAAGGCTAGAGGTATATTCCGTCATAAGGAACAAAAGCCGATGGTAGGGGATTGGGTAGAAATTGAGGTTAATAACGAAGAAGGGGTAATCGAAAAGATTTATGATAGAACTTCTGAGTTAACTAGACCAACAGTTGCAAATGTTACTCAAGCTTTTGTGGTTTTTGCTATAAAGAATCCAGATTTAAATTTTGATTTACTTAACAAGTTTTTATTGTTATGTGAGTATAATTCAATAAAAGCTGTGGTTTGTTTAAATAAAGGTGATTTAATATCTGCAGAAGAGAAAGAAGTTTTAAAAGATAAAATTAATAATATTGGTTATGAAGTCATATTTATTAAGGCTAAGTTTAAAGAAGGAATAGATGAATTAAAAGAAAAATTAAATGACAATGTTACTGTTCTTTGTGGTCCTTCTGGAGCAGGAAAATCAACTTTAATAAATGTTTTAGGTAAAAGAAAGTTAATGGAAACTGGTGAAGTTAGTGAAAAAATAGGTAGAGGAAAACATACTACAAGACATAGCGAGCTTTTAGAGGCAGCAGAAGGTTTTATTGTTGATACACCGGGATTTTCAACCTTAGATATATCTTTTATAGAAAGAGATCAGTTAAAATATTATTTTCCTGAGTTTAATGAATATAACGATGGATGTAAGTTTACAGGATGCGTTCATCATAAGGAACCAGGATGTCTTGTTAAAGGAGCCCTTGAGGAAGGTCATATTAATAAATCAAGATATGATTTTTATATAAAAACTTTAGAAGAAGTAACAAACGGGAGGAAAAATAAATGGTAAAAATAGCACCATCAATATTATCAGCAGATTTCGCAAAACTTGGAGAGGATATAGTAGCTATAGATAAAGCTGGAGCAGATTTTATACATATAGATGTAATGGATGGAAACTATGTTCCTAACATAAGCATTGGATTACCTGTAATAAAATCAATAAGAAAATATACAGAAAAAACTTTTGATGTACATTTAATGATTGAGGAACCAGGTAGATTTATAGATGATTTTATAGCTGTAGGAGCAGATTTAATTACAGTACATTATGAAGCAGATAGACATGTAGATAGAACTATTCAATATATAAAAAGTAAGGGAATAAAAGCAGGGATTGTTTTAAATCCAGGCACTCCAGTAAGCATGATAAAGGATCTTATTCCAGCTTTAGATATGGTACTTATAATGTCAGTAAATCCAGGCTTTGGAGGACAAAAATTTATAGAGTATTCTTTAGATAAAATTGCTGAAGTTAAGGAATTAAGTGAGAAGTACAACAAAGACCTACTTATACAGGTTGATGGAGGAATTGACGTCTCTAATATAAAAAAGGTAGTAGATGCAGGGGCAAATGTTATAGTTGCAGGTTCAGCTGTATTTAAGGATGGAAAAGTTGAAGAAAATATAGCAGCTCTTAGAAAGAGTTTAGAGTAATGAAAATTTTAATTGTCTCTGGAGGTAAAGCACCTTCTAGGGAACTTTTGATGGAACAAGTTGTAACCTCATCTTTAATTCTAGGAGCAGATAGAGGCTGCCAAGTTTTAATAGAAAATGGAATCTTTCCAAACTATATTATGGGAGATTTTGATTCTATAGATAAGGAAGTTTATAAAAAGCTAAGAGATTTAAAGATTGAGATGTTTGAATTTAATCCTGAGAAGGATTTTACAGATAGTGAACTTGCTTTTGAAAAAGCTATTGAACTTGGAGCTACAGAAATTGTGCTTTTAGGATTCACAGGAACTAGATTAGATCATGTTTTAGCTAATTTAGGACTTTTAGATAAAGCTTTAGCTTTAGGGATTAAATGTGAAATCCTAGATGATAATAATAGAATATTTCTAGTAGATAAGGATATCATATTAAAAGGAAAAAAAGGACAAACCATTTCTTTTAATTTCTATAATACTGTAGTCGAAAAATTTAATATTAGAGGAGCGAAATATCCTTTAGTTGATTATAGATTTGATGGATTTACTGGAAGAACTGTATCTAACGAGTTTATAGATGGGGATATATCCATAACATTTAAAAGTGGAAAAGTTTTAGTTTTTTATACAAATGATTAGTAACCAATTTACCTAAACTTTCATATAATAAAACAGGAAGCTATTATATATGGGAGGAAAAATGAAAATAGTTGCAATAAAATTACCTAAGTTTGTATCAAAAATAATAAGAATTTTCTATAGAAAGAAATAATAAACTACATAAGACCCCTAGGGGTCTTTTCTTTTTTTATTTAGAGAAAAAGAAAAAAGCGTCTTTAGACGCTTTGTAAGGCTATATAGCTCTTTGAACTTTTCCTGATCTTAGGCATCTAGTGCATACATGAACAGTTTTAGGAGTTCCGTTAACTATAGCTTTAACTTTCTTTATGTTTGGAGCCCATGTTCTCTTAGAAGCTCTATGAGAATGGCTATATTGCGCTCCAGCAATTACACCTTTATTGCAAACTTCACATTTTCTTGACATACGAAAGCACCTCCTTGCTTTATGAAGATAGGCTTTAAATAAGACCTTATTATTCTAACATATTATGTATAAATTATGCAAGTAAAATATATAATTAAATGAAGAGATAAAAGCTAGAAAATGAAAATCTTGAATATTGCTATCAATTAATATAGAATAGATTATATGGATAAAGATTTAGGAGGAATTACCATGTTAGGATTAATCAATAATAATGGGAATGTGACTTACTCTGAAGAAGTAATCTCAAAGATAGTAGGTCTTTCAACTATGGAATGTTATGGTGTAGTAGGAATGGTTTCCAAGAATGCTACAGAAGGACTATGGGAATTAATAAGAATAGAGAATTTAAGCAAGGGTGTTAAAATAGCTTTTAAAGAAGAAAAACTTAACATAGAAGTTTTTGTTATGATAGAATATGGAACCAATATATCTACTATATCAAATAACATAATCCAAAAAATTAAATATAATGTTGAAAACTATACAGGATTAAAGGTTTCTTCTATTACTGTTAACGTTCAAGCAGTTAGAGTCTAGGAGGTAAAGTTACAATGAAGTACACTAAGATTAATGGGCAGCAATTTTACAATATGGTTGTAAATGCAAGTAATAAACTAGAAGAGCAAAGTGAATATGTAAATTCACTTAATGTATTCCCAGTTCCAGATGGAGACACAGGAACTAATATGTCAATGACTTTTAAAGCTGCCGTAAAGGAAATAGAAAATATAAATTCAACCAATATAGGCGAAGTATCAAAAAAGTTAGCTAAAGGAGCTCTTATGGGAGCTAGAGGTAACTCAGGAGTAATTCTTTCACAAATCCTTAGAGGTATATCTAGAGGATTAGAAGGAAAGGAAGAAGTAACTTCAAAAGAAATTTCATTAGCTATTCAAGAAGGTGCTAAATCAGCTTATAAGGCTGTAATGAAGCCAACAGAGGGAACTATATTAACTATTATAAGAACAGCTGGAGAAGCTGCAGTTTCTAATACTAATGTAGATATAACTGCACTTATGAAAGATGTATGTAAAGAATCAGAAGATATGTTAAATAAAACTCCTGATATGTTACCAGCTTTAAAACAAGCAAAAGTTGTTGACTCAGGTGGTATGGGATTGTTAATAATCCTAAAGGGAATGTATCAAGCTATTGATGAAAACATAGAAGCTAAAATAGGAAATGTAACTAAAGTTCAAGCTGGAGAAGTTAAAAGAGCACAAGAGCTTGTAGATCAAGACATCAAGTTTGGATACTGTACTGAATTTATAGTATTAGGTGATGGCTCAAAAGCGAAACAGTTACAAGATAAGATAACTTCTTTAGGTGATTCAATGATAGTTGTTGGAGATGAAGATGTTATAAAGGTTCATATACACTCAAACGATCCAGGAGCTGTTTTATCACATGCGGTTCAATTTGGAGAATTATCTAAGATTAAAATAGATAATATGAGAGAAGAACATAGAGCTTTATTAACAGAAGGATATCAGCCTACAGAGATAGCTGTTGAAGAAGAAGCTGAAAAGAAAAAATATGGCTTTATTTCAGTAGCTATGGGAAGTGGAATTAGTGATATTTTTAAAGATTTAGGTGTTGATTATATTATTGAGGGTGGTCAAACAATGAATCCATCAACTCAAGATATGATTGAAGCTATAGAAAAGATAAATGCTGATCATATATTCATATTGCCAAACAATAAGAATATACAAATGGCAGCTACACAAGCAGCTGAAATATCAGAAAAAGATGTAAGGGTTATCCCAACTAAAACTATACCTCAAGGTATTACTGCTATAACAATGTTTAATCCAGATGGAGAGGTTGAATCAAATGTAGATTCTATGAATGATTCACTTAGCGCAGTTAAGTCTGCATCTGTAACTTACGCTGTAAGAGATACAGAGATGGATGGAATAGAAATTAAAGAAGGTAATATATTAGGATTAGTTGAAGGTAAAATCAATGAAGTTGGAGATGAGGTAACTTCTGTAACTAAGAATGTTATAGATAACATCGTTGATGAAGATTCAGAACTTATAACTGTTTTTTATGGTGAAGATGTTAAGGACGAGGATGCAGAGAAATTTGCAGCTGAGTTAGAAGCTAAATATGAAGATTTAGATGTTCAATGTTATAAAGGAAGTCAGCCTTTATACTATTATATAATTTCTGTTGAGTAAAAAAGCGACTTTAGTCGCTTTTTTCTTTGTAAAGTGGAGGTAAAAATGAATTTATATAGTGAAATCTCTTCTTTAAAGGGTGTTGGGCCTAAATTAAAGGAAAAACTGAATAAATGTGGTGTCTATACACTTCTAGATTTGCTTTTATATTTTCCTAGAGATTATGAATTCATAAATGGTAATAGTAAATATGAAGAGATTGATGAAAAAGAAAAACAGCTTTTAACATGTAAGGTTGTAGCTTTTAAAAGTGATTATATGTCTAAAAGCAGAAAAAGAATGACAACTATAGAGTTTAGTTATAATGATATAAAAATTACTGGAATATGGTTTAATCAACCCTATATAAAAAAGAATTTTATACTTGGAAACTCATATAATCTTATGGGAAGATATAAAAAGGTAAATGGGTGCCTTGAGACAATAAATCCTATAATAACTCCTGTAGAAGCTCTAAAGGCTGAAATAATACCTGTATATCCCTTAAAAGGTGATCTTAATAATAAAGTTATAATAAAACTTATAAGTGAAATATTTAAATCTATTGATATTAAGGAAAACCTACCTTTAGAGATTATTTCAAAATATAAGCTAGAATCCTTAGATTTTAGTATTAGAAATATACATTTTCCGAATGATAAAGAGGATTTAAGAAAATCCATAATAAGGCTTAAGTTTCAAGAACTTTTCACTTATTCCTTAAAGCTTATGATGCTTAAATATCATCTGAAAAAATCTTCTAAAGGAATTGAGTTTAAAATGTCAGAGGAACTAGCTCATTTAAAGGAGTCTTTACCATATAGCTTAACTAATGCACAAAGTAAGGTTATAAGAGAGGTTTTATTAGATCAGAAAAAGCCATCACCTATGAATAGGTTAATCCAAGGGGATGTAGGTAGTGGAAAAACCATAGTATCTTTAATTGCTATGTTTAATGTTTATAGAAATGGCTATCAGGTTGTGTTAATGGCACCAACGGAAATACTTGCAAAACAGCATTATGTTGAAGCAACGAAACTTTTTAAAGATTTTGATGTTGAAATAGAGCTATTAACAGGAAGCACACCTAATAAAGAGAAGCTTAGAATAAAGGAAAAAATAAAAGAAGATAAACCTATTATGGTTATAGGAACTCACGCCTTAATACAAGATGATGTTGAGTTTAGTAATCTTGGGTTTATAGTTACAGATGAACAGCACAGATTTGGAGTAGAGCAAAGAAGTAGGCTTATAAATAAGGGGCAGGAAGTTGATTGTTTAGTTATGAGTGCAACTCCTATACCAAGAACTATTGCATTATATTTATATTCAGATTTAGAGATTTCTATAATAGATGAGCTTCCTCCAGGAAGAAAAGCTATAGAAACAAAATTTTTCTCCGATAATAATAGAATGCTTGCCTATAATAGAGTTAGAGAAGAAATATTAAAGGGGCGTCAGTGTTATGTTGTATGTCCTCTTATAGATGAAAATGATGAAATTAAGTTAAATTCTGTTGAAAAGGTATATAATGAACTGGCAAGTGACATATTTAAGGACATTAAAGTCCAAATGCTTCATGGAAAGATGACTTCAAAAGAAAAAGAGGATATAATTCAAGATTTTAAAAATAATGAAACTAAGATAATTGTATCAACAACAGTAATTGAAGTTGGAGTTAATGTACCTAATGCTTCGATAATGATAATAGAAAATTCAGAGCGATTTGGATTAGCACAGCTTCATCAGCTTAGGGGAAGAGTAGGAAGAGGAGAATATCAATCCTATTGTTTTCTTATAGGAAAAGCCAATAATCCTGTTACTAAAAAAAGAATGGAAATAATGGTTAAAAGTAATGATGGGTTTTATATATCTGAGCAGGATCTTAAAATAAGAGGAACTGGAGAGATGTTTGGAGTTAGGCAAAGTGGTGAAGATGGTTTAGTTCTTGCTAATATAGTTGAGGATATGGATATTCTTAAATATGCTAACATGGAAGCAAAAAAAGCAGTTCTTTCTACAGAACCTGAATATACAAATTTATGTAACGAAATTCTTAAAAATTTGAAAAGAAGTTCTAAATACATTTGTTTTAATTAAATTAAATTGTAGATTATAAAGCTATATGATAAAATGTTAAGGAAGTAATTAGGAGGAGGTTATTATATGAGAATTATAGCAGGAAAAAGAAGAGGACATAAATTACTTTCTCCCGCAACAGATGAAACTAGACCAACTTTAGACAGAATTAAGGAAGCTATGTTTAATATGATACAAGGTTACATAATTGATGCAACTGTAGTTGATGTATTTGCAGGAACTGGATCCTTAGGATTAGAGTCGGCAAGTAGAGGAGCTAAAGAGGTGTTTTTAGTAGATAAAAGCCCTGTAACATTTCCTATATTAAAAAAGAATATAGAGAATTTAAGGTTTGAAGATTTTTGTCATGCTTTAAATACTGATGCTTATTCTGCATTAAATCACTTAGCGGATAAAAAGAAAGTTTTTGATATTATATTTATAGATCCACCTTATTTAAAAGATATGATTCCAAAAGCACTAGAGATAGTTAAAGAAAGAAATATGCTAGACGATAATGGTATTGTAGTCACTAAAATAGATACCAGTGAGGAAATCTGTCAAGGCTATAAAGATATAAAACTAATAAATGAAAGAAAGTATGGAAATACAACAGTATGTTTCTATAAGTTTGTGGAGGAGTAACATGAGAACAGGGGTCTACCCAGGCAGCTTCGACCCTATAACCAAAGGACATTTAGACATTATAGAAAGAGGCGCTAAAGTTTTTGATAAGTTAATAGTTGGAGTTTTGGTTAATGTTGAAAAAAAGGGACTTTTTGATTATTCCGAAAGAGTAGAGTTAATTAAGAGAGTAACTAAACATATACCTAATGTTGAAGTGAAATGTTTTGAAGGTTTATTAATAGATTTTATGAAACATGAAAATGCACGTGTTATTTTAAAAGGATTAAGAGCAGTTGCTGATTTTGAGTATGAGTTTCAGATGGCTCTTATGAATAATAAACTAGATCCAGAAGTAGAAACTGTATTTATGATGACTTCGGGTAAGTATTCATATTTAAGTTCTACAGCTGTAAAACAAGTAGCTAAATTTGGTGGGTGTATTGAAGGATTAGTTCCAGATGAAATAATAAAGGATATCTTATTAAAAATTAAAAGGGAGTAGGAGAGTGTAAAGATGGAGAAGATGGATGTTAATATTGTTGAATTATTAGAATATCTTCAAGATATGGTGGAAAATTCTGCAAAAGTGCCTATCACAGGTAAAGTAGTTTTGGATAAAAAAGAAGTTTTAGATGTTATAGAGCAAATAGTTCACTATCTTCCAGATCAGTTTAAGAAAGCACAATGGGTTGTTAATGAGAGGGAAAGAATATTAGAAGAAGCTGGTAAAGAGCTTGAAGAGGCTAGAAAAGAAACCTCTGAACTTATGAGAAAAAATGTAGAAAATCATGATTATGTAAGAGAAGCAAAGGTTAAAGCTCAAGAGATTATCGCTCAAGCGCAAAGAGAAGCTAAGTCTATAAGACTTGGTGCAAGAGATTATGCAGATGAGCTTTTATGCGACGTAGATAGGCAATTAGAAACAAGAAAAGAAGCCTTAATGAATGCCTTAAAAACATCCGTAGAAGGCTTTGCTGTGTCTCTTGATACTTCTTTAGATGGTATAGGAACTACTATAAAGGAAAATATAAAAGAACTTAGAACTATGAAATAATAAAGATTATATAAGTGATAAACAAGGATATTACTCCTTGAAGTAATTTATACATACAAAATCTTGTCATAGAAACTTTATATTTTGAAGAAAAAGAGCTTACTTGTGCCATAACAGATAAACCACTAAAAGAACATATAAAACTTATTAATGATACCTTTGATATTGTTGATAAGGTACTATTAGCTATGATACTGGAACCATTAGTAATTTCAATCATTCCTAAAAGTAGCCCTTTTATGAGGTCGGAAGAAATATTAAAAAGGGAACTTATATTTTTTATGCTTTCATTAAAAAATGTAGAATTATTGAAAATAGATATTATTACTGAAAATATCATGATATAACCAGCTACGTTAATAGAAGTTAATACAGCATTTTCAATTGAATCTTTTAAGTTAGTCCCAAAGTTTTTAATAACTTTATTTTGAGGGACTAGCTTTTTTTCTTTTAGAGTTTTTTTGCTATCAGAAGTTATTAATGCCATTAAAAACATTGATAAATATCCACTTATTAAAAGGATATAACCAAGGTTTTTATCTCCAAGCATTACATTGCCAACGGAACCTATTAAAAATAATGGACCAGTGTTAGAAGCTATAGAAATCAGTTTAGTATACTCGTCGTAATCATAATAGTTTTGTTCGTAGGCATCTGTTGAATACTTTGCCCCTAAGGGGTTCCCACAAATTATACTCGCTATTAATGGAAAGCTAGCATTTTTGCTAAGTTTTAATGGCGAACATAATAAAGGACCTAAAAGCTTGCTATAGATGTCAATACCACCATAAGCTATAAGGAGGTTACATAAAACCATAAAAGGCAATATGGTAGGGAGAACTGCCTGTACAAATAGTTTAGCTCCAGATAATGATGCATCAATACAAGATTTAGGATTTAAAAGAAAATATAATATTAATATTGAAATCAAAATAGTTGGAAATAAGGTTATTTTTCCTTTTATTTGTATTACTAAAGAAATACAAAGAAGGATAATTATAAAAAATAAAATATAAACACTATACATAAGATTACCTCCTGCTATATAGTATTTATATTAAGTAAAGTCAATAATTATCCATAATTATTATAGGTGATTTTTTATAGTCATCATTAAAATTAATAGATTTACATATAAGGCTATAGGCATTGGTCGCATTAATATCCATAGAAAGCATAATATTTGGGTATTTAGGTACTTTATTAATTATTTCTAAGTCAGAGTGTTTTTTTATCTCTTTAAGGATTTCTGCACCTCTTTTATTAAGCCCCAGTACTCTAGCATAATCAGGCCTTGATGTTCTTAGAGACTCTATAGGGTATTCTTCAAAACCTAAAAAGAATTGAGAAAGTATTCTACTGATTCTAGTGTAAGTATATCTTTTGCTTTTTACATTCATAATAAGACCGTCTAAAGTTTTAGCTTGTATAAATTCCTTTGAAATCTTATTATCTAAACCTTCTTTAACATCGGGGATATCTTTTAATCTATTAGAAGATGTTGTTAATTTGTATTTTAGGAAAGAAAATATTTTTTCTTTATCTACAAAATCATAATTTTCTTTAAATAAATTATGGAGCATCTTATAAGTTTCAGAAGGTAGGTGATTATATAAATCTTCTATATTTCCATGAGCTTTAAGAAACTCTCTTATGGAAGTTGCTGAGGAAATATTATTATCTAGGGTTTTGGAGTTATAGCTACCTCCATTACGTTTAAAAGTAAGAGGAGTTATACTGCTGTTAAGGCGATTTATAGCTTTAATATATTCAATTCCTAAGATATTATTTGAGGAATTAAGTATTTTATCTAATTCATCTAAGTTAATGCTACCATTAGATTTAGACAAAATTTCTAATACAGTTTTGCTTCTTGAAGTTGTAAGAGATTCACCTTTTTTAAGTTTTTCTTTTAGAAGGCTTTTAAACTCTAGAGACTCATCGGTAAGTAGTGAAGAGATCTCTTTTAAGATAGAAACATCGCCACTTTCACTTCCGAAACATATTGAGTTTACAACTCCTAAAGAATCTAATAATGAAACTGAGCCAAAGGCAAAAAATTCTGCAGAAGATAAAGCAAATACAGTAGGAAGTTCTATAACTAAATCTACGCCATTTCTTAAAGCTATTTCCGCTCTAGTCCACTTATCTATGAAGGCTGGTTCACCTCTTTGCATAAAATTACCACTCATAACACAAATAACCCCATCACAATGAGATAAACTTCTAGTTGTATCTAAATGGAGCTTGTGTCCTAAATGAAAAGGATTGTATTCTGTTATTATACCTGCAATGTTCATTTATCCACCTCTCTCAAAATGTATTATACCTTAAATAATGGCTAAAATACAAAAGAGAAGTAAATTGTTTGAAAATTGATACTTTTGACAATAGTTAAACTATATGGTTTATAGGGGTTTTTTGATGTTTATATGTTGAAATGTGTTGCCAATTAGGAGTATATTAGTAAGTGTGTAGTACAGTGTGGCTATTGAAAGGAGAAATGAACATGGAACTTATGGAAAAAATATGGGGATTAGCACAGGCAGATAGAAAGAGAATTGTGCTTCCAGAAGGAGACGAGGATAGAACAGTAGTTGCAGCTCAAAGAATACATGAGCTAGGACTTGCTGATGTTGTTCTTGTAGGCAACCTTGATAAAATAAATAAGAAAGCCGAAAGTTTAGGAGTTAATTTGGAGGGTGTTGAAATACAAGATCCAGATACTTCATCTAAACTAAATGAATATATTACTGCTTTCTACGAGATTAGAAAAAGTAAAGGTATGACAATGGAGAAAGCTGATAAGATAGTTAGAGATCCATTATACTTTGGAACTATGATGGTAAAATTAAATGATGCAGATGGGATGGTTTCAGGAGCAGTACACACAACTGGAGATTTATTAAGACCAGGTCTTCAGATAATAAAAACTGCACCTGGAGTTTCAGTAGTATCAAGTTTCTTTATCATGATGGTACCAGGTTCACAATACGGCGAAGAAGGAATGTTATTATTCTCAGACTGTGCAGTTAACCCAAACCCAAGCGCGGATCAATTAGCAGCTATAGCTATAGCTACAGCTGATACAGCAAAAAATCTTTGCAAAATAGATCCAAGAGTTGCAATGCTATCATTTTCAACAATGGGGTCAGCAGATCATGAAGTTGTAGATAAGGTAAGAAATGCAACTGCAAAAGCAAAAGAGTTAAGACCAGATTTATTAATTGATGGAGAAATGCAATTAGATGCAGCTATAGTACAAAAAGTTGCAGAGCAAAAAGCACCAAACAGTCCGGTATCAGGTAGAGCTAATGTATTAATATTCCCAGATTTACAAGCTGGAAATATAGGATATAAATTAGTTCAAAGATTTGCTAATGCTGAAGCTATAGGACCTATTTGTCAAGGTTTTGCAAAACCTATAAATGACTTATCTAGAGGATGTAGCTCAGAAGATATAGTAAATGTTGTTGCATTAACGGCTGTTCAAGCTCAAAGTACAAAATAATAGTGAAATAAAGGAGAAATAAAATGAACATATTAGTTATAAACTGTGGAAGTTCCTCGTTGAAATATCAACTTATAGACATGAAAAAAGAAGAAGCTTTAGCTACAGGTCTAGTTGAGAGAATAGGGATAGAAGGATCTATATTAACTCAAAAAGCTAATGGAGAAAAATATATAGTTGAAGAAGCTATGAAAGATCATCAAGATGCAATAAAACTTGTGCTTGCTGCATTAGTTGATAAAGATCATGGTGTAATTAAATCTATGGATGAAATAGAAGCTGTAGGACATAGAGTTGTTCATGGTGGAGAAAAATATGCTGCATCTGTAGTTATAGATGAAGATGTAATGAAACAATTAGAAGAATGTGCAAAATTAGCACCACTTCATAACCCACCAAACATAATAGGAATAAATGCATGTAAGGCTTTAATGCCAAACACACCAATGGTTGGAGTATTTGATACTGCATTCCACCAAACTATGCCTGAAAAAGCATATCTTTATGCACTTCCATATGAATTATATAAAGATCATCATATAAGAAAATACGGCTTCCATGGAACATCACATAAGTATGTATCAATGAAGGCTGCTGAAGCTATGGGAAAAGACATAAAAGAATTAAAAATCGTAAACTGTCACTTAGGAAATGGAGCTTCTGTTTCTGCAGTTAAAAATGGTGAATCTGTAGATACAAGTATGGGATTTACTCCTCTTCAAGGATTAGTTATGGGAACAAGAACTGGGGATATGGATCCAGCTGTAGTTACTTACTTAATAAAAGAATTAGGATATTCAGCTAGCGAAGTTGATGATATACTAAACAAAAAATCAGGAGTTTTAGGAGTATCAGGAGTTAGTTCTGACTTTAGAGATGTAGAAGATGCTGCATGGAATAAAAAAGAACATAGATCTAACATTGCTTTAGATATGTTTGTTTATAGAGTTAAACAATATATAGGTTCATATGCTGCTATTATGGGTGGTGTAGATGCTATAGTATTTACAGCAGGAGTTGGAGAAAACTCAGTTGAAATGAGAGAAAGTATACTAGAAGGATTTGACTTCCTTGGAGTAGATTTTGATAAAGATAAAAATAAGGTTAGAGGAAAATTTGCAGAGATAACAAAAGAAGGATCTAAAGTTAAGGCTTTTGTTATCCCAACTAATGAAGAGCTTATGATAGCTAAAGATACATTAGCTTTAGTATAAAATATTTACCTTAAGCTACTTGACTTTTATTAGTTGCCTCTATATAATAAATTGTGGTTATGTTGAAATATATTACTAAGGAGTGTGGGTGAAGTTATGATAATTAAACTTTCAGAAATCTTTAGTAAGAGAGAAAAGAAAAAACAAATTAACTGTGAAATTCATCAAGAACCTTTTGAATTTGAGGGTGGTTTAATAACTCCATTAAAAGATATAAGTATTCGTGGTGAAATGAAGGCATTTGAGGATATTTTAGAACTTAACCTAAAGGTTAATACTGTTTTAGAAGATTCTTGTTCAAGGTGTTTAGAAAACTTTTCATTTGAGGTAGATACTACTTTAAATGAAAAGTTTACAAATAAATCTACTATAGAGACTGAGGATATTATCCTTGTAGAAGGTGATGTCGTAGATATCGCTGAAGTAGTTATAAATAGTATTATATCAACCTTGCCTATTAAGAGACTTTGCAGTGAGAGTTGTAAAGGTCTTTGTCACAGTTGTGGAATTAACTTAAATCATCATAAATGTAATTGCGAGAATTTGGAAGTTGATTCTAGACTAGAAGTCTTAAAAAGCTTTTTCACTGATAAGGAGGTGTAATAATGGGAAATCCAGCTAGAAAAACTTATAGAGCTAAAAGAGATTCAAGAAGAGCGCAAACTTTCCAAGTAAGTGCTCCTGGAATAGTTGAATGTCCACAATGTCATGAAATGAAACTTGCTCACAGAGTATGTAAAAAATGCGGATATTACAAAGGAAAAGAAGTTGTTGCTTCTGAAAACTAAAGAAAGTCATATGACTTTCTTTTCTTTATATACAAATAAAAGAGGTGTAATTTATGAAATTTGTTGTTGATGGTATGGGCGGAGACAATGCTCCTAAAGCAGTTGTTGAAGGTGTAGTTGAGGCTTTAAACGAATTTAAAGACATAGAACAAATATACATAACTGGACCAGAAGAAAAAATAAAAGAAGTATTATCTAATTATACCTATGATGAGAAGAGACTTAAAATTGTTGATTGTACTGAAGTCATAACACCAGATGAACATCCGGTTATGGCTCTTAGAAAGAAAAAAAATTCTAGTTTAGTAAAAGCTCTTAACTTGGTTAAAAGTGGAGAGTGTGATGGAATTATTTCTGCAGGGAGTACAGGAGCCTTTTTAGCAGGTTGTACATTGATTGTAGGAAGAATAAAAGGGATAGAGAGACCTGTACTTGCACCTATTATGCCAGGCAAAAATGGACGTTTTATGGTGGTAGATGCAGGAGCTAATGTAGACTCAAAACCTCATTATATGCCTCAATTTGCTTTAATGGGAGAAATATACTATAAAAATGTTATGGGTGTAACTAAGCCCTCAGTAGGATTAGTCAATATAGGAACAGAAGAAGGAAAAGGAAATGAGCTTACAAAGGCTGCATATCCTCTTTTAAAAGATATGTCTATTAACTTTATAGGAAACGTTGAACCAAGAGAAGCTTCAAAAGGAGATGTAAATGTCCTAGTTTGTGATGGCTTTGTTGGAAATACATTGCTTAAAACTTATGAAGGGGTTGCATCCACTTTGTTAGGAATAATAAAGGATGAAATAAACTCATCTTTGTTAAGTAAAATAGGAGCAGTATTTTTAATACCAGTGTTTAAAACAATTAAAAAACGTTTTGATTATAAAGAAGAAGGTGGGGCACCTTTTTTAGGTGTTGATGGTGTATGTATAAAAGCTCATGGAAGTTCTGATGGCAGAGCCTTCAAAAATGCTATTAGGCAAGGGAAAATTTTCTGTGAAAATGATATTTTAAATAAGATTAAATTAGAAATTCAGAAATAATAAAGCAATTTACTTAATTATTAGCAAAAAAAATCATATTTAAAATATAGAATATTGACGTGTAAATCTATATATAATATTATCTAAATAGACAGAAGTGGAGGTGATATTTATGGTGTTTGATAAAGTTAAAGAAATTATAGCTGATAAGCTAAGTGTTAATGGAGACGATATAACAAAAGAATCATCATTTATAGAAGACTTAGGTGCAGATTCACTTGATATAGTTGAGCTAATTATGGCATTAGAAGATGAGCTTGAAATGGAAATACCAGACGAAGAAGCAGAAAAGTTTGTAACTGTTGGTGATGTAGTAGATTATATTAAATCACAAACTGAAGAATAAACAATATCCCGCTATGGCGGGATTTTAATTTTAATCTAGTTTATTCTTGAATTTGTTAATTCAGCAAATTGAAGAATAAACTTCAAGGAGAGATATTTATGAATATAAGAGACTTTGAAGTTAGAAATGGAATTGTTTTTGAAAACAAGAGGCTTATAGACACAGCATTTACCCATTCTTCTTACGCTCACCAGTATAAGAATTTTGAACACAACGAAAGACTGGAGTTTTTAGGAGATGCTGTTTTACAGCTAACTATTACTGAATATTTGTATAAAAAGTTCAAAGACAAAAGTGAAGGTGAGTTAACGAAAATCAGAAGTTTAATTGTATGCGAAAATTCTTTATTTCAAGTAGCACAAAGTTTAGGTCTTTCAAACTTTATCAAGATGAGTAAAGGGGAAGAGATGACTGGCGGAAGAGAAAGAACAGCATTGCAAGCAGACTGTGTAGAGGCGGTAATAGCTGCTATATATCTAGATAAGGGAATAGAATTTGCTAAAGAATTCATTCTTAATAATTTTAACGATATAATAGAAAAGGCTATTAAAAATGAAATTGTTTTAGATTTTAAAACAAAGTTGCAAGAACTTCTTCAAAAACAGGGTGAAATTGATATAAGTTATGATCTTATAAAATTTGAAGGGCCTCCTCACAGGAGAAAATTCTTCACTAAGGTTCTTATTAATAGTGAAGACATGGGGTATGGTGAGGGTTATTCAAAAAAAGAGGCAGAGCAAAATGCAGCTAAACATGCTTTAAGTGTTTTGGGGGATGACCATGAGTAAAAAACATTATATAATCCCACTATTTGTTCCTCACGAAGGTTGTCCTCATGATTGTGTGTTTTGTAATCAGTCAAAGATAACAGGTAAGGAAGAACAAGTTACTAGAGAAACTGCTGTTTCTATAATAGATGAATATCTAACAACTATAGATTATAAAAACTCAACAGTTGAAGTATCTTTTTTTGGAGGAACTTTTACAGCTATAAAAGAGGAGAAGCAAAAAGAACTTCTTAGTGTAGCTAAGGGTTATAAGGATAAAGGTTACATAAAATATATTAGATTAAGTACAAGACCTGATTATATAAGCACATACATATTAGATTACTTAAAAGAGTACGAAGTAGATATTATTGAACTAGGAGTTCAATCATTAGATGAAGAGGTTTTAAAATATTCCGGAAGAGGTCATGATGTTTGTGATGTTGAAAAAGCCTCTAAATTAATAAAGGAATATGGATTTACTTTAGGGCATCAACTTATGATAGGTTTACCTCATGATACTTTTAAAAAGGATATTAAATCTGTTTTGAAATCCACAGAGATGAAACCTGATATTGCAAGAATATATCCAGCCTTAGTTATAAAAGATACTCCTATGGAGCTTATGTATAATAGAGGGATCTATAAACCATATTCTTTAGAGGATGCTGTTGAAGTAATAGGAAAAGTTTATGAACATTATAAAAATAATAATGTTCAAGTTATAAGAATAGGTCTACAACCTACCGATAATATTACTGAGGGAAAAGATATGATAGCAGGTCCATTCCATCCAGCCTTTAGAGAGCTTGTAGAAAGCAAGATGATAAAAGATAAGCTGATTTCTAAGAAGCATGAAATGGGATCGGATATAACTATAGAAATAAATCCAAGAGATTTATCTAAACTTTATTCAAATAAAAAAACATATTTCAATGAAATGAAAAAAGAATTTAAAAATATAAATGTAACTGTTAATGAAAATATAAAAAGGGGAACCCTTTTTATTAAAGCTCAGAAATTTAATGAACTTTTAGAAATTTAGAAATTTAGAAATTTACAAACGTAGAAAGGTACAAATTTAGAAATTTAAGCCCTATGGTTAGCCAAAGGGCTTAAATACTATTGTTTAATATTTACTTTTTTATTAGATTAATTTAAACTTATTAAAGAATGGAGTGTTTATAATGAAAAAGAAAACTAGAGAAAAAGCTCAATATATATTAGTTATTTTTATTATTATTACTTTCTTAATTGGTTTACTTCCAATGGTTTTAAGGTAAGGAGTGCTATATGTTTTTAAAGTCGTTAGAAATAAGAGGATTTAAATCCTTTGCAGACAAAACAGAATTAAAATTTGATAAAGGGGTTACTGCTGTTGTTGGCCCTAATGGGAGTGGTAAAAGTAATATTTCTGATGCTGTTAGATGGGTTTTAGGTGAGCAAAGTATTAAAACCTTAAGAGGCGGTAAGATGGAGGATGTTATTTTTGCAGGAACCCATTATAGAAAACCTGTAGGAGTAGCACAAGTATCTTTAACTTTAGATAATTATGATAAGGAATTACCTTTAGACTATTCAGATGTAACTATTACAAGAAGAATATATAGATCTGGAGAGAGTGAGTATCTTATTAATAACTCTCAATGCAGGTTAAAGGATATAACTACTTTATTTATGGATACTGGTATAGGTAAAGAAGGGTATTCTTTAATTGGACAAGGTAAGATTGATGCAATCTTAAGTGGTAAAGCTGATGAGAGAAGATCTTTACTTGAAGAGGCAGCTGGTATTGTTAAGTTTAAATCTAGAAGAGATGAATCAGAAAAAAAATTAGCTAATACAGATGAGAATTTAATTAGAATTAATGACATAATATCTACTTATGAGGAACGTATAGAGCCTTTAGAGATAGAATGTATAAAGGCTGAAAAGTTTATTGATTTTTCAAATTCACTAAAGGAAAAAGAAATTGACTTACTCATATATCATATAAATAACATAGAAAAAAATATAAAAGTATATGCTGAAAATATATATGATATAGAAATGAAAAATAATTCTTTAAGAGAAGAAATAAAAGATAAAAGAAGTAAATTAAATATTTATCAAAATGAAATTGAGAAGATAGATAGTCAAACAAATCAAGAAAGAATTGAGTATTTTCAAGGAAAAGAGAAAATAGGGGAACTTAATTCAGAAATTGGGATTTTAAAAGAAAGAATTACAAACATAGAAGAACTTATAGAAAATAATAATAAAGAAAAGATAAGTCTTTTAGAAAAAAGTGAAGAACTTAAAAAAAGTAAGGCTGTACTTTTAGAAGAGATAAGTAAGGAAAAAGAAAATATATCAAAAATAGAAGAAGTTATAAAGAATTTAGATAAAGAAACAAACGTTTTTTTAGAAGAAATATCTAAAGAAGAAGATAAGGTAAATAATTTAAAACAACAGGAAATTGATACCTATAAAAAAGTTGCAGAACTAGAAAAAGAAAGTAATATAATAGAGAATTCTATTGAAACAATTAAGGAAAGGATAGTTAACCTTAAAACAGATAAAGAAAATTTAAATAGTTCGATAGCTATTAATTATTCTACTCGACTAATGATAAATGAAAAAGTAGAAAAGTTTAAGGAAAAAACAGAAATTTTAGATAAAGAAATACTACAAAATAAAAACTCTATGACAAAACTTCAAGGAAATTTAAATGCAAATGAAAAAAAGTATAGAGAAATAAACATAGAGATAAATAGAACTGATGCAACTTATAAAATGCTTAATAATTTAGAAAAGCATTTTGAAGGATATAATAAATCTGTAAAGCTTCTTATGGAGCATATGTCTAAAGGTAGTATTGGGAATTTAAGCGATAAGTGTGTAATCCTTGGTGAAATTATTTCTGTTCCTAAAAATTTAGAAACAGCCATTGAAATTGCCTTAGGAGGAACCATTTCTAATATTATTACTGAAGATGAAGTTATAGCAAAGAGATTAATTAATTATTTGAAGGATAACAAACTAGGAAGAGCCACCTTTTTACCTTTGTCCATAATAAAGGGAAAAAAGGCTTCAATAAACGAAAAAATAACTAAAATTCAAGGCTATATTGGATTAGCTTCTGACTTAATTAGTTATGATAAAAAGTACGATAATGCTATTAATTATTCTTTAGGAAGAACTATAATAACAGATACTATGGATGGAGCCTTAAGGGTTGCAAAGGAAACCGCCTACTCTTATAAGATAGTTACCTTAACTGGAGAAATTGTTAATCCAGGTGGAGCATTAACAGGTGGAAACTATGGTGGGAAAAATAGTTCTATAATAAGCAGAAAAAGAGAACTTGAAGAGTTAAAGATAAAATATGCATCTTTAGAAGAGGAATCAGAAAAGCTTAAAACTGAACTGATTTCATTAAGAGAGAATCTTAAAAAACTAGATGAGGATAATTTAAATAAAAGAGATCAAATTCATTTTAATAATATAGAAATTGCAAAACTTCAAAATGAAATTAAAAACATTCAAAATGAAGAACTAAAATTAAAAAGTTCAATAGAAGATATAGAAGTTAAATATGAGGGATTAATTAAAGAACAGTTAGAACTAAATGATAATTTTAAAGTTATAAAAGAGATTATTATTAAAACTTCTGAAAGTAAGGAAGATAATAAGGTTTTAATAAAATCAATTGAAGAAAACTTAAAAGATGCAAAGGCTTCAATAACTGAAAATCGTGATAAAATAACTGATAATAGAATAAAAAAGGCTTCTTTAGAAGAATTTATATCAGGTAAACTTAGAGAATTAAATAGGTTAGAAGAAGAACAAAATTCCTGTATAAATAGAATAAGTGAAATAGAAACCTCTATAAAAAATGGGATAGCTACTAAAAAAATATCTAATGAAGATATAGAAAAAAACGCTAAAGAAATAGAGAACTTAAGGTCTTTAGTAGAAAAGTTTGAAGAAATATGGAAGCAAAGTGAAATCAAAAGAATTTCTATAAAAGAAAATATGAACAAGGTACAAACTGAAGTTGATGAATTAAATCAAATTCTTCAAAAATCAGAAAATGAATATCATAAATTAGAGATGGGTAAAGCTAAATATGATATAGAAAAAGAAAATTATTATAACAGATTAAATGAGGAGTTTTCATTAACTTATGCAGAAGCTTTTGAAAAAGCTAATGATGTTATAAACGAAGTTGACCATAAAAGAGAAATAACAACATTGAAAAGTCAAATTACAGCTCTTGGGGTTGTTAATGTTGGTGCTATTGAAGAATATAAAGAAGTTAAAGAAAAATATACTTTTATGAGTAGTCAAAAAGAAGATTTAGAAAAAGCAAAAGAAGACTTATTAGAAGTTATAAGTGATATGACCTCAAAAATGAAAGAAGTATTTATAGAGAACTTTAAGATATTAAATGGATATTTTAGTGAAACCTTTAGAGAATTATTTAAAGGTGGAAGTGCAGAACTTATACTTGGAGAAGGTGATGAATTAACTTCAAATATAGAAATTAACGTTCAGCCCCCAGGAAAAAAAGTTCAAAATATAAATCTTATGTCTGGTGGAGAGAAAGTTTTATCAGCAATCGCATTATTATTTGGTATACTTAAGATGAAACCAACTCCATTTTGTATATTAGATGAAATAGAGGCGGCTTTAGATGATGCAAATGTATATAGATATGCAGAATTTTTAAGAAAGTTCTCTGAAAACATTCAATTTATAGTAGTTACTCATAGAAAGGGTACTATGGAAGCATCAGACATAATGTATGGGGTTACTATGGAGGAAAAAGGAATATCTAAAATAGTTTCAGTAAATTTACAAGGCAGATAGGAGGATCCACAGTGTTTGGAGGAATTTTTGACAAACTAAAACAAGGATTAAGTAAAACAAGAGATAATTTTACAGATAAAATAAATGAGGTATTAAACCTGGCTGTAACCATTGATGAAGATTTATATGAGGAATTAGAAGAGATACTAATTACTTCAGATATAGGTATGGAAACTACAATGGATATTATAGAAGAGCTAAGAGCAAAAATAAGAAAAGAAAAAATTGCAGATCCACAGATGGTTAGACCAGCTCTTAAAGAAGTTATTAGAGATATGCTTCTTAAGGATGTTGAAGATAAAAAAGAACCTGATAATAAAATAATTTTAATTATAGGTGTAAATGGAGTAGGAAAAACTACTTCTATTGGAAAACTTTCATCTAAAATGAAAAATGAAGGACAAAAGGTTTTATTAGCAGCAGCAGATACTTTTAGAGCAGCAGCTATAGACCAGTTAGAAATATGGAGCAAAAGATCAGGGGTTGAGATTGTTAAACATCAAGAAGGATCTGACCCAGCAGCAGTTGTATATGATGCTCTACAAGCTGCGAAATCTAGAAAAGTAAATAGATTATTAATAGATACAGCTGGAAGACTTCATAACAAAAAAAATCTTATGAATGAGCTTGAAAAGATAAACAGAGTTATAGATAGAGAAATGGGAGATACTGAAAGGGAAACTCTTTTAGTATTAGATGCAACCACAGGTCAAAATGCTGTTATTCAGGCTAAACAATTTAAAGAGGTATGCCCTATTGATGGCATAATATTAACTAAATTAGATGGAACAGCTAAAGGTGGAGTTGTAATTTCTATTAAACAACATTTAAACGTACCAGTGAGGTATATTGGTGTAGGTGAAGGGATTGACGACCTTCAAGAGTTTGATGCTGAAGGTTTTGTTGAAGCTTTATTTTAAATTTTATGGTGTTAAGTAAAAATACTTGACACCATTATTTTTATCTGTTATTATCATTTAGGTAGGTAAGGTGGTTATATGGAAGACAGATTTGAAGTTTCTATTCTGCTAGATCACTACGGCAATTTATTGACTCCAAAGCAGAAGAATATAATGGATCTTTATTATAATGAAGACTTTTCTCTTTCGGAGATATCTGAGATAAATGAAACCTCAAGGCAGGCTACTCATGATTTAATAAAAAGATGTTATAAAATTTTATTGGAATATGAGAAAAAGCTTCAATTGATGAGTAAAAATAATTCAAGAATTAACATAACTAAAGATGCTATAAAAGATCTAAAAGAGAAATTTAATGCATCAGATGAAATCATAGATTATATGGGTAAAATTTTTGAGAATATAAATAGTCTATAGGAGGTTTGTCATGGCTTTTGAAGGTTTATCAGAAAAGTTGCAAGACGCTTTAAAAAAGCTAAGAGGAAAAGGAAAATTAAATGAAAAAGATATAAAAGAAGCCATGAGAGAAGTTAAGCTTGCTCTATTAGAAGCAGATGTTAACTTTAAGGTAGTAAAATCTTTTATATCAAAAGTTAGTGAAAAATGTGTTGGAGAAGAAGTTTTAGGAAGTTTAACCCCAGGACAACAAGTGATAAAAATAGTTAATGATGAATTAACAGAACTAATGGGTACAGCTGAAAGCAAGATATCTTATGCTGATGCAGGTCCAACAGTTATTATGCTTGTAGGACTTCAAGGGGCAGGTAAAACTACCATGTGTGGTAAGTTAGCTTTATCCTTAAGAAAGAAAAATAAAAAACCTCTATTAGTAGCTTGTGATGTTTATAGACCAGCAGCTATAAAACAACTTGAGGTTGTAGGTAAAAGCATAGATATTCCAGTGTTTACTATGGGAGACAAGATAAGTCCTGTAGACATAGCTAAAGCTGGTATAAAGAGCGCAAGAGAAAATGGTAATAATATAGTTATAATAGATACAGCTGGTAGACTTCATATAGATGAAACTCTTATGGAAGAACTACAAGATATAAAGTCAGGGGTAAAACCTAATGAAATATTATTAGTAGTAGACTCTATGACAGGACAGGATGCAGTAAATGTAGCTGAAACCTTTAATAACTCTTTAGACATATCAGGAGTTATTTTAACAAAACTTGATGGTGACACAAGAGGTGGAGCTGCACTTTCTATAAGAAGTATGACTCAAAAACCAATTAAATTTGTTGGTGTTGGGGAAAAAATGAGCGACTTAGAAGTATTCTATCCAGACAGAATGGCATCAAGAATATTAGGAATGGGAGATGTATTATCTCTTATAGAAAAAGCTCAAGCAGCTATAGACACTGAAGATGCAGAAGCTTTATCAAAGAAAATGTTAACTTCGGACTTTAACTTTGAAGATTACTTAATGGCAATGGAACAAATGAATAAGTTAGGTCCTATAAATAAAGTTTTAGAAATGATACCTGGAATGAATTCTAAACAACTTGAAGGAGTTGATTTGGAAGCTGGAGAAAAGCAAATGGCTAGATCTAAGGCTATAATTCAATCCATGACATCAAAAGAAAGAAAAAATCCACAGCTTGTTTCATCTTCTTCATCTAGAAAGAAGAGAATAGCAAATGGTTCAGGAACAAGCATACAAGAACTTAATAAACTTCTTAAAGGTTTCGAAGCTATGAGAAAACAAATGAAGCAATTTAAGGGTTTAACTCAAAATATGAAAAAAGGTAAAAAAGGCAAAAATGGACTATTTGGAAATCTTCCCTTTTTGAAATAGTATACCTTAACTTTTAAAGGAGGTGAAAAGCATGGCAGTAAAAATAAGACTAAGAAGAATGGGTGCAAAAAAAGCTCCTTTCTATAGAGTAGTAGTTGCAGACTCAAGAAGTCCAAGAGATGGTAGATTCATCGAAGAAATAGGATACTACAATCCAGTAGCTAAACCAGAAGCAGAAATCAAAATTGATGCTGATAAAGCAGCTGCATGGTTAGGTAATGGTGCTCAACCAACTGATATAGTTAAAAAGTTATTCGTTAAAGCAGGAATTAACAAATAATATCTGGGAGGTGAACTCTGCTAAGGATATCCCTAGCAGTCAATATGAAAGATTTAGTAGAAATTATCGCCAAGTCTTTAGTTGACAATCCAGATGCTGTTGAAGTTAAGGAGGTTGCCGGTGAGCAATCCCTTATCCTTGAACTTAAGGTTGCCCCAGAAGACATGGGTAAAGTTATAGGAAAACAAGGAAGAATAGCCAAAGCAATAAGAACAGTTGTAAAAGCAGCAGCAGTTAAAGAAAACAAAAGAGTAGTAGTAGAAATTATTTAATAAGAGTTAGGTATTGGCCTAGCTCTTTATTTTTAATTAAGGAGGAATATCCTTGGAACAATTTTTAAATGTTGGTCAAATAGTAAATACTCATGGGGTTAAGGGAGAAGTTAAGGTATTCCCATTAACTGATGATCCTATGAGATTTAAAAAACTAAAAAAAGTTATTATAGATAACAAAGATGTACAAATAATTAGTTATAAATTCCAAAAAGATCGTGTTATATTGAAGCTTGAAGGCGTAGATACTATGGATGACGCTATTAGACTTAAAGGGAAGTATCTTAAGGTATCTAGAGAAGATGCTGTTAAACTACCTAAGGATACTTATTTTATAGCAGATTTAATAGGCTGTTCTGTATTTGATACAGATGAAACTCCATTAGGTGAGGTTTATGATGTAATAAAAACAGGAAGTAACGATGTTTATTGGGTTAAGGGGATAAAAGAATTATTAATTCCTGTGCTTAAGGAAATAGTATTAGACATTAATGTAGAAGATAAAAAGATAGTCATTAAACCTGTGAAGGAATGGCAAGATGAAGATTAATATATTAACTTTATTTCCTGATATGTTTAATATCTTTAATCACTCTATAATAGGTAAGGCTCAAGAGAAAGAAATATTATCTATAAAGCCAATAAATATTAGAGATTATAGCTTAAACAAACATAAAAAAGTTGATGACTATCCTTATGGTGGAGGTGCTGGAATGGTTATGGCACCTCAACCAATAGTATCTTCCATAATAGAAACAAAAAAAAGCAATAATGGTAAAGTGATTTTTTTAGGACCAAAAGGAAAAACATTTAATCAAAGCCTAGCTAAAGAGTTATCAAAAGAGAGTGAACTTATTTTCTTATGTGGACATTATGAGGGGATAGATGAGAGAGTCTATGATTATATAGATATGGAAATATCCCTTGGAGATTTTGTTTTAACTGGTGGAGAAATGGCTTGTATTCCTATTGTAGATAGCATAGTAAGACTTATTCCAGGAGTTCTTGGAAAAGAGGAAAGTTATCAAGAGGAGTCTTTTTATGATGGATTATTAGAGTATCCTCAATATACTAGACCAGAAGTATTTGAAGGAAAAAAGGTACCTGACGTATTAATATCAGGACATCATGAAAACATTCGAAAATGGAGAAGAAAGCAGTCTTTAATAATAACCAAAGAGCGAAGAGCAGATATGTTTAAAAAAATAACTTTATCAAAAGAGGATATAAAACTTTTAAAAGAAAACTGATTGTAAAATTATGTTGCACATTGTATTTTCATATGTTACAATTATCGTTGTGCTAGTACGGGCGGTCCTCTGGCAAAATAATTTGTTAAGAACGTCAAATTAATATTTAGGAGGGAATGCACATGAACGAAATAATTAGATTAATAGAACAAGAACAATTAAGAAGTGATTTACCAAACTTCAGTATAGGTGATACTGTAAAAGTTCACGTAAAAGTTAAAGAAGGTAACAGAGAAAGAATACAAGTATTCGAAGGAACTGTTATAAAGAAACAAAACGGTGGAACTAGAGAAACTTTCACAGTAAGAAGATTAGCTTATGGAGTTGGAGTTGAAAGAACTTTCCCAATTAACTCCCCAATCATAGAAAAAGTTGAAATCGTAAGATACGGTAAAGTAAGAAGAGCGAAACTTTACTACTTAAGAGACAGAGTGGGTAAAGCTGCTAAAGTTAAAGAGTTAATAAAGAAATAATTGAACTTAAAAATGGGGCTTTAGAGTTCCATTTTTTTATTTATAAAAAGAATTTAAAATATTCATGAAAATAATTGTGAATTATGAATAAATGGTCTAAACCCGCATGAACACTATATATAGTTATATAGTTATATAGCTAAAAATATATCTTCTTATATTCTTAAGAATATAAGAGAATTTAATGAGTTTAGATAATACTAAAGAAGATACATTTTAATATTAAAACATAAAAGATAGATTTTAACAAAAAGGAGATGATATCATGGCTATAAATTGGTTCCCAGGGCATATGGTAAAGACAAAAAGAGAAATAAAAGAAAATTTAAAACTTGTAGATGTAGTAGTTGAAATAAGAGATGCCAGAATACCTAGAGCTTCTGCCAATCCAGATATAGATGTTTTATGTAAAGATAAACCTAGATTAATAATACTTAATAAAAGTGATTTAACAGATGTTCAGTTAACTAAAAAATGGATTGAATTTTTATCCAAAGGAAATACAAAAGCAATTGCCTTAAATTCTTTGAAAGGCGAAGGGATACGATCAATAAAACCTGCTTTAGATGAACTTCTAAAAGAAAAACACGCTAGATTAAGAGCTAAGGGTTTAGTAAAAATTACTACAAGAGTAATGGTTGTTGGAATTCCTAACGTTGGAAAATCTACATTTATTAATAAAATGGCAAAAAATAATATAGCTAAAACAGGTGATAGACCAGGGGTAACAAAAAGTAAACAATGGATTAAAACATCTATTGGGGTAGAACTTATGGATACACCAGGAGTTTTATGGCCTAAGTTTGAGGATGAAGAAGTTGCTTTAAATTTAGCTTTTACTGGAGCTATAAAAGATGAAATTATGGATATTGAAGAACTTGCACTTAAATTAATAGAAAGACTTCAAACTAACTATCCTGAAAATCTAAAACTAAGATATAAGCTTGAGAATCTACAAGAAACCCCTCTAGAAAATATGGATATGATAGCTAGAAAAAGAGGATGTATAATCTCAGGTGGAGAAATAAATTACAATAGAATTTCTGTAATATTATTAGATGAATTTAGAGGTGGAAAAATAGGTAATATAACTTTAGAGTTACCTTAAAGGAGTAAAAATGTTTTTATTTAATGAAGATTTAGATAAACTTCCATATAAAAGTATAAATGATTCATTAAAAGATATATCAATTAAAGATTATTATAATAATGAAGAATTTAAGTTTCTTATGGAGGCTCTTATAAAGGCCAAAAGAAAAAATGTATCTTCTTTAGGAAGTAGACTTCTAAAAAGATGTGAAAACCACATAGTGGAAATAAAAAGAGTACAAGGAATGTATTCTTTTGATAAAGGGTTTGGAGATTATAAGTATGTTGCAGGAGTTGACGAGGTAGGAAGGGGTCCTTTAGCAGGTCCCATAGTATCTTGTGCTGTGATTTTAGATTTAAACGCCTCTACTGAAAATTTGTTATTAGAAATAAAAGATTCTAAGCAGCTTTCACATGAAAAGAGAGTAGAGTTATCTGAAAAAATAAAGGAAAAAGCCCTTGCCTATTCAATAGCTTTATGTACAAATCAACAGATAGATAATATAGGAATTGGTGTCTGCAACAATAAGATATTCATAGACGCTTGTGATAATCTTAAAATAAAGCCAAAATTAATATTATCAGATGGATATCCGATTAAGGGAATAAAGATAAAAAATCAAGCGGTTATAAAAGGGGATACAAAAAGTGCGTCAATAGCTTGTGCATCAATAATTGCTAAAGTGTATAGAGATAATCTTATGGAAGAATACCATAAAAAATATCCTGTATACAATTTTGATGAAAATGCAGGTTATGGGACACCTAAACATGTTGAAGCAATTAAAACCCATGGTCCTTGTGACATACACAGAATGAGTTTCCTGAGAAATATATTAAATACTTAATTAAAGTCTAAAAGCATCCTCATAATGTTGGATGTTTTTTTTATTTTCTTCTAGATTTAAGTCTATATTTATAATATCGTAACGAACATTTAGGTCGTATAAACTTTTAAGGTGAATATAGAACTTTGAGGATGATATAATTCTTTTAACTTTTGTAGAATTTATGGATTCAATTCCAACACCATAATTTAATGAATATCTACATTTTACCTCTATAAAAACAAGAAGTCCTCTATACATACAAATTATATCTAATTCTCCCAGTCTACAGTTGAAATTTCTTTCTAATATTATATAGCCTTTCTTAATGAGAAATTCACAAGCTAAATCCTCACCGTAATTTCCTAAAGATTTTTTATTTATCATAATTTTATACCTCCTTTAAAATTATTGACTAAAAAAATATTTTTAAGTTAATAATGTAGAAAAATATTAGTATTAAAGTTTAGAGGTGGTTTTATGGCGGTAATTATAAATAGTGCCACAATAAATAATTTAAATGGTTTTGTTATAAAGGTAGAGGTAGAAATATTCAAAGGCTTGCCTTCTTTTACCATAGTAGGTTTAGCGGATCAATCTATAAAAGAATCTAAAGAAAGAATTAGGGCAGCTATTGTTAATTCGGGGTTTAAGTTTCCACTAGGAAGAATAGTAATAAACCTAGCACCTGCTAACTTAAAGAAGATAGGTTCTTTATTAGACTTACCTATGAGCATAGGCATACTTATTTCAAGTGGACAAATTGAAGCAGAGCAGGTTGAAGAGTATATAATAGCAGGGGAACTTAGCTTAAGTGGTGACATAAAAGAGATAAAGGGATTATTTCCTATATTAGAGGCAGGAATAGATGGCGGATTTAATAAATTTATTATTCCAAGAGAAAACTCTTATCAAAGCAGTTTCTTCTACAAGGGAGATATATTTGATTTTGATGAATTAAAAGGTGTAATAAATTATTTAACTTACAAAGATCAGCTTCCTTCTGAAAAAATACCCTTCAAAATTAATAAAGTCTCTTCAGAAGATTTAAGTGAGATAATAGGTCAGGAAAGTGTGCTTAGGGCAGCAGAAATTGCCGCAGCAGGTTTTCATAATATATCTTTTTATGGACCTCCAGGAGCAGGAAAAACCTTAATAGCTAATAAAATAGCTAATATTCTACCAGAAATGTCCTATGAAGAGGCGGCTGAAATATTCAAAATATATAGTACAACAGATCTATCAGAAGAGATGTTTAAAAATGTGAGAAGACCATTTAGAAATCCTCACCATTCCTGCACTTCAGCAACCCTTATAGGTGGAGGTATAGGGAAAGTTGGAGAAGTAACATTAGCTCATAATGGTGTCTTATTTTTAGATGAATTTTTGCAGTTTAATAAAGAGTGCATAAACCAACTGAGAGAACCTCTTGAAAATAGAGAAGTTCAGATAAGTAGACTAAATAACAATGTTAAACTTCCAGCTAATTTTATGTTAATAACTGCCTTTAATCCATGTCCCTGTGGTTGGAACTTAAGCTTTAGTAAGGATTGCATGTGTTCTGATTTAGAAAAAAAGAGATATTTAAGTAAATTATCTAAACCAATACTAGATAGAATAGACATATTTACTTATGTTCCTCGAGTTGATATAAGTAAGAGAAATATTAAAAATCAGAAGGCTTTAAGTAAAAAGATAATAAAAAATATAAAATCAGCTACAGAGATACAAACTATAAGATACCAAAATGAAAAAGTTAAACATAATGCTAATGTAAAAAGTAAGGATATAATGAGACTTTTTAACGTTGATACTGAGGCTTTAGATAAATTAGAGTCAATATATGATAAATTTAATTTATCAATGAGGGGATATTATAAAATACTTAAAATATCAAGAACTATAGCAGATTTAAATGGAGAAGAAGCATTAAAAGCTAGTCATATATATGAGGCATTAAGTTATAGAAAATTTATAGATGGTGAGGTGATATAAATATGAAAAGAGAAGAAATGTTTTATAAAATCTGGATGGCTATCTCAAATGTGCCTGAGAGTTGTAAAAGATTTTTAAAAGACAGATATAATAATGAAGAGGAAATTTATAATCTTTATAAAATATCTAAATCAAATTATATAAAAGAAGATTATTCTGACAGAATAAAAAGAGTCAATGATGAAGAAGTTGAAAAACTATTAGATATTATGCACAATAATAATATTGGTGCTGTATTTTATAGAGATGAAGATTATATGGATGAATTATATCATGTTTATGAGCCTCCATATGTACTTTTTTATAAAGGGGATATCTCTAAAATTAAGTCTCATAAGAAAGTATCTATAGTTGGTTCAAGAAAGGCCACTTTGCAAGGAACTCAGTTAACAGAACATATATCAAAAGAGTTAGTTGAAAATGGAGTCATGGTAATAAGCGGGGGAGCGTATGGAATAGATACAGCAGCACATAGAGGGGCTTTAAGAGGTAATGGTGTTACATGTGCAGTGCTTGGATGTGGTATAAATGTAGTCTATCCAAAATCAAACTACAAATTATATAATGATATTATAAAAAATGGAGTAATTATATCAGAGTTTTTACCGTATGAGAAACCAGCTTCTTATAATTTTCCAAGAAGAAATAGAATAATTGCTGCCTTATGTGAAATATTAATTGTTACAGAAGCGGCTGAAAGAAGTGGAAGCTTAATAACTACTGGATACGCTTTAGATCTTGGCAAAACAATATTTGTATCTCCAGGAAACCCTATAAACCCTCAGGCTAGAGGTTCAAATAGACTAATAATAGATGGAGCTAATCCATTATATGAAGTGCAAGATGTATTAAAGGAGCTAAATATAACATCAAAAGATCCTTCAAGTAAGAATTTTTCAGGTGAAAAAGGGGTAGTACTAAAAGAAATAGGAGTGAATCCAATACATATTAATGATTTAATTAGAAGATGTAATATTGACATTTCTCTAATTTATGGTATATTATTTGAATTGCAACTTGAAAATGAAATTATTAGTTTATCAGGAAACTATTATGCAAGGATTAGTTGATTTATAAGGGGGTGAAGACTCCTAATTTAGGAGTGAGAAATGGGACAAAATTTAGTAATAGTTGAGTCGCCAGCTAAAGCCAAAACCATAGGAAAGTATTTGGGAAAAAATTATATCGTTGAAGCATCAATGGGACATTTACGTGACTTACCAAAGAGTCAATTAGGAGTTGATGTAGATAATGAATTTTCTCCTAAGTATATAACAATAAGAGGTAAAGGTGATCTTTTAGATAAATTAAAGAAGTTAGCCAAAAAAAGTGATAAAGTATATTTGGCAACTGACCCTGATAGGGAAGGTGAAGCTATTTCTTGGCATTTAGCTCACATATTAAAGATACCTACTACTGAAAAATGTAGAATTGAGTTTAATGAGATAACAAAAGAAGCTGTTAAAGGCTCAATAAAGAAATCAAGAGAAATAAATCAAAATTTAGTAGATGCTCAGCAAGCAAGAAGAATTTTAGATAGACTTGTGGGATATGAAATAAGCCCTATACTTTGGAAGAATATTAAATGGGGTTTAAGTGCAGGAAGGGTTCAGTCTGCTGCACTAAAATTAATTTGTGATAGAGAAGAAGAGATAAAGGCATTTGTACCTAAAGAATATTGGACAGTAGAATGTAAATTAATAAAAGATAAAAAGAAGTTTCCTGTAAATCTTGTTCAATATAAGAATAAAAAATTAGAAATAAATACTGAAGATGAAGCTGATAAGGTAATTAAAGATTTAAAATCTGGAAATTATGTTGTAAAGGATGTTAAAAAAGCAGATAAACAAAAAAATCCACTACCGCCTTTTACAACTTCCACTTTGCAGCAAGATGCCAATAAAAAATTAAACTATATGACAAAGAAAACTATGATGATAGCTCAGCAGCTTTATGAAGGCGTTGAGATAAAGGGTCATGGAACTATAGGTTTAATTACCTATATGAGAACAGATTCTGTTAGAATATCAAGTGAAGCTCAGGAAAAAGCTTTAGATTTTATAAAAGGAGCTTACGGAGAAAAATATACTCCAGATAAACCTAGAGTGTATAAAGGTAAAAAAAATATCCAAGATGCTCATGAAGCTATAAGACCAACATATATAGAAATTACTCCTGAAATAGCGAAAGAAAATCTTACAAATGATGCCTATAAACTTTATAGTTTAATATGGAAGAGATTTGTAGCAAGCCAAATGAGTTCTTGTTTATTAAATACTAATACCATAACTATAACTAATGGTGATTATAAATTAAGAGCAACAGGCTCAATAGTTAAGTTTGAAGGATTTATGAAGATATATGAGTATAGTACAGAAGAAGAAAATCAAGATGTATTACTTCCAGAGTTAGAGAAGGATGAAGTTTTAGCGGAAGATTCATTAACTCCAAAACAGCATTTTACTCAGCCGCCTAGTAGATATACTGAAGCATCTTTTGTTAAATTACTAGAGGAAAAGGGTATAGGAAGACCAAGTACCTATGTTCCAACTATATCAACCTTAACTAGTAGTAGAAACTATGTTGTAAGAGATAAAAAACAATTAGTGCCTACGGAATTGGGTTTTATTGTTAATAATATAATGTCTGAATATTTTAAAGAAATAGTTGATACAGATTTTACAGCTGAAATGGAACTTAAGCTAGATTCTGTAGAAGAGGGAACAGAAAACTGGACTAAGATTGTTGGCGAGTTTTTTACTCCATTAAAGACATCCCTTGAGAAAGCTGAAAGTGAAATGTCTAAAATAGTTTTAGAAGATAAGGTGTCTGATGTACCATGTGATAAATGTGGAAGAATGATGGTTATTAAGCATGGTAGATTTGGTGACTTTTTAGCTTGTCCTGGTTATCCGGAGTGCCAAAATACAAAACCTATAGTACATGAAGTTGATGCACCTTGCCCTAAATGTGGGGGGAAGGTATTACTTAAAAGAAGTAAAAAAGGTAATAAATTCTATGGCTGTTCTAACTACCCAGAATGCGATTTTGTAAGTTGGCATGAACCAGCTAAAGAGAAGTGCGATAAATGTGGTTCATTTATGGTATATAGATTCTCAAAAGCTAAAGGTAAATACTTGGAATGTACTAATGGAGAATGTAAAAATAAAGTTCCTGTAAAGAGTGAAGAAAAAGAATGATTTGTCGAAAATAGAAAAAGAGTGTTGAAAATAAAAAAATCCTATGATATATTAATTGATGTAGAACTTTTTTAAAAATTTCAAAAATTTTAAAAATTCAAAAATTTTAGAATATTTTATAGTTAAATGAATTATGGATAATGAATATGGATACATGAGGAGGAGTTTTATGTCTACACTACTTTCTAAGACAAGAAAACTTAATAAGATTTTACAAAAATCAGGTACTGAACCAGTAGCATTTGAAGACATATGTGAGTTATTAAGTGACGTTTTAGAATGCAATGTTTATATTGTTAGCAGAAGAGGAAAAATGTTAGGACATACATTCGCTAGTGGATTTGAATGCGAAATAATGAAAAAGAAGGTTCTTGAGGATAAAAAATTTCCAGAAGAATACAACAATAAACTACTAAATGTACAAGAATCACTTTCAAATCTTTATAATAGAGGAGCTTGCGTTTTTGAAGGTGAAATTAAATGCGATATGGATAACAAAATATCTACTATAGTGCCTATAATAGGCAATAGAGAAAGATTAGGAACTTTATTACTAGCTAGATTTGGTAAGCCATTTACTGATGATGACTTAGTTTTAGCAGAATATTCTGCTACTATTGTAGGAATTGAAATGTTAAGAGGTAAGCAAGTTGAATTAGAAGCAGAGGCAAGAAAAAAAGCTGTAGTTCAACTTGCAATTGGTACCCTTTCTTATTCAGAATTAGAAGCTGTAGAACACATCTTTGATGAATTAAAAGGTAGTGAAGGACTTCTAGTTGCATCGAAAATTGCGGACAAGGTTGGCATAACAAGATCTGTTATAGTAAATGCATTAAGAAAATTTGAAAGTGCAGGGGTAATAGAGTCAAGGTCTTTAGGTATGAAGGGAACCCATATTAAAATTTTAAATGACAAGCTATTAGACGAATTAAAGAAGATAAAATAGATGAAAGAAGGCTTTTGGCCTTCTTTTTATGTTTCAAAAGTAAAATTATGATTATTTTATTAAAAAATATGTAAATAATTAAAAAAGTATATTGAATGATAAAAAACACTGTGATATACTATCAGAGGTAAGAAATACACACATTATCTTATTTGTAGAGTGGTGCCTTTATAAAAGGAAGATCTACAATGGATGAAGATAATGGAGGGCTTAACCATAAGGAGGTAACAAAATGTCAGTAATTTCTATGAAACAATTATTAGAAGCAGGTGTTCATTTCGGACATCAAACAAGAAGATGGAACCCTAAGATGGCTCCATATATATTCACAGAAAGAAATGGAATATATATAATAGATCTTCAAAAAACAGTTAAAAAGGTTGAAGAAGCTTATCAGTTTGTTAAAAGCGTTTCTGAAGAAGGAAAAGATATTCTTTTCGTTGGTACTAAGAAACAAGCTCAAGAAGCTATACAAGAAGAAGCTGTTAGATCAAACATGCACTTCGTTAACAATAGATGGTTAGGTGGAATGCTAACTAACTTCAACACAATCAAAACTAGAATAGCAAGATTAACAGAATTAGAAAAAATGGAAGAAGAGGGAATATTCGAAGTTCTTCCTAAAAAAGAAGTTACAAACCTAAAGAATGAAAAAGAAAAATTAGTTAAAAATTTAGGCGGAATAAGAAACTTAAATGTTAGCAACGTAGGTGCTATGTTTGTTGTAGACCCAAGAAAAGAAAAAAATGCTATATCTGAAGCTAAAATTCTTGGTATTCCAGTTGTAGCTATTGTTGACACAAACTGTGATCCAGATGAAGTTGACTATGTAATTCCTGGTAATGATGATGCTATAAGAGCAGTTAAATTAATAACTGCTAGACTTTCAGATGCAATAATTGAATCAAGACAAGGTGAACAAGTAACTGAATAATTTTAGTAAAGGGTAGGTGGATATATTCCATTTACCTTTTACCTTAATGATATTAAGGAGGAATAATAATGATTACTGCTCAATCAGTTAAAGAATTAAGAGAGAAAACTGGTGCAGGGATGATGGACTGCAAAAAAGCCTTAACTGAAACTAACGGAGATATGGAAAAGGCTATAGAAGTATTAAGAGAAAAAGGATTGGCAGCAGCAGCTAAAAAAGCTGACAGAGTTGCAGCAGAAGGTGTAGTTAAAACTTATATATCAGAAGATCAAAAAGTTGCTGGTATAGTTGAATTAAATTGTGAAACGGATTTCGTTGCAGCTAATGAAGAATTTGTAGGTTTTGCTGGAAAATTAGCAGAAATGGCTTCAACTAGCACAGCTAAAGATATAGAAAACTTTGTTGCTGAAAAATTCAATGAAACTCAAACTGTTCAAGAAGCGTTAACAGCTTTAATAGCTAAATTAGGCGAAAATATGACAGTAAGAAGATTTGAAAAATTTGCAGTTGAAAATGGAGTAGTTCAAAGCTACATACATGGTGGCGGAAGAATAGGAGTTGTAGTTGAATTAGCATGTGATACAGCTTCTCCAGTTCTTGCTGAAGTTGCTAAAGATGTTTGTATGCAAGTTGCAGCTGCAAATCCATCATTCTTAAGCAAAGATGATGTTGATAACGAAGCTTTAGATAAAGAAAAAGAAATATATAGAGTTCAAGCTTTAAACGAAGGCAAACCAGAAAATATAGTTGAAAAAATGGTTATGGGAAGAATTCAAAAATATTATAAAGAAGTGTGTCTTTTAGAGCAAGCTTGGGTTAAAGATGGAGATAAGTCAATAACTAAACATCTTCAAGAAAAATCTAAAGAAGTAGGTTCTCCAATTACAATAAACAAATTTGTAAGGTTTGAAAGAGGAGAAGGTATAGAAAAGAAAGAAGAAAACTTTGCTGAAGAAGTTGCAAGACAAATCGGTGCAAAATAATTTAAAAGAGAACACAAAGTGTTCTCTTTTTTTAAAAATAACTTGAAAGATATGGAGGTTAACTAATGTCTAAATGTAAATTTAAAAGGGTAATGTTAAAATTATCAGGTGAAGCTTTAGCAGGAGCTAATGGATTTGGTATAGATTTTAATGTTGCACAAAGAATAGCTATGGAAATAAAAGAATTAGTAGAAATGGGTGTTGAAGTAGGCGCTGTTGTTGGTGGCGGAAACATATGGAGAGGCAGAGATGGATCTGATATGGACAGAACTACAGCGGATTATATGGGTATGTTAGCAACATGCATAAATGCTTTAGCATTACAAGATTCCTTAGAAGGTTTAGGGGTTATGACAAGAGTTCAAACTGCTATAGAAATGAAGGAAGTGGCTGAACCTTTTATTAGAAGAAGAGCTATGAGACATTTAGAAAAAGGTAGAGTAGTTATTTTTGCTGCAGGTACTGGAAATCCATATTTTTCTACTGATACAACAGCTGCATTAAGAGCTGCTGAAATAGAAGCGGAAGTTATACTATTAGCTAAGAAGGTTGATGGGGTTTATGATAAAGATCCGCATAAATATTCAGATGCTAAGAAATATGATTCTCTATCTTACATACAAGTTTTAGAGCAGGGTCTTCAAGTTATGGATTCGACTGCAACTTCATTATGTATGGATAATAATATTCCTATTTTAGTATTTGCTTTAGATGAGCCTGGAAACATTAAAAAGGCTATAATGGGTGAAGAAATAGGAACTATGGTTTGTAAATAATAAAGGAGGTTCTCTTTATGATAAAAGATGTTATTAAGTCTGCTGAAGAAAAAATGAGTAAATCTATTAAGGTATTAAAATCTGATCTTTCAACAATGAAGGCTGGAAGAGCTAATCCAACTATGTTAGACAGAATTGAAGTTGACTATTACGGAAGTATGTGTCCATTAAGTCAGGTGGCTAGTGTTTCTGCTCCAGAACCAAGACTTCTTATGATAACACCTTGGGAAAAAACTTTACTAAAAGATATAGAAAAAGCTATATTAAAATCAGATTTGGGAATAAATCCATCTAATGATGGTTCTGTAATAAGATTATTAGTTCCTGAATTAACTGAAGAAACTAGAAGAAATCTAGTTAAGAATGTTAAGAAGGCTGGAGAAGATTCTAAGGTAGCTATAAGATCAATAAGAAGAGATGGGAATGATAAATTTAAGTCTTTAAAGAAAGATGGAGATATATCAGAAGATGAATTCAAAAAAGCAGAAGATGATATCCAAAAGGTAACAGATAGCTATGTTAAAGAAATAGATAAGATTATAGCGGACAAAGAGAAAGAGATAATGTCAATATAAAGCCTGCTTTCTAGCAGGTTTTTTTACCATATTCATTATGGAGGAATAGTAAATGTTTAAGTGGCTAAAAGGTAAAAAAGATAATAAACCTAATGATGTAAATATAAATTATAATAGAATTCCTAAGCATATTGCAATTATAATGGATGGTAACGGTAGATGGGCAAAGGCTAAAGGTTTGCCTAGAACTTTTGGACATAGAGCAGGGGTTGAAACCATAAGAAAAATAATAAAAGAATGTGATAAAATTGGAGTAAAATACCTAACTTTATATGCATTCTCAACAGAGAATTGGAAGAGACCTAAGGATGAAGTTGGTGCACTTATGAACCTGCTTGTAGAGTATTTGAAAAATGAGTTCGAAGAATTAAATAGTAATGGAGTGGTAATAAATCATATTGGGGACATAACTAAGTTACCAAAGCCATGTAGGGATGAATTGGTTTCAGCTTATGAAAAAACCAAAAATAATTCTGGTGTTGTAATGAATCTTGCACTTAACTATGGCGGTAGAGATGAAATTATTTCAGCTGTTAAGGATATAATTGAAGACATAGAAGATAAAAAAATATCTAAATATTCTTTAGATGAAAATCTTTTTTCAAATTATCTTTATACTAAAAAAATGCCTGATCCAGATTTAGTAATAAGACCCTCTGGAGAACAAAGGCTAAGTAATTTTCTATTGTGGCAATGTGCATATTCTGAGTTCTGGTATTCTAACATAAATTGGCCAGATTTTACAGAGGAAGATTTACATAGAGCTATTTTTGATTATCAGAACCGAGATAGAAGATATGGGGGAATCAAATAGTGGAGGTATCCTTATGAAATCGAATAATAGGTATTTAGGAGCGTTAATAATTGCACCTTGTGTAATATTTGTTTATCTAGGGGGGGATTATTTAAAATACCTAATACTTTTGTTATCTATAATGGGACTACATGAATTTTATAAAGCACTTAAATCCAAAAATTATAAACCTATAAGCATAGCAGGATATGTACTTTTAGTAGCATATTATATGTTTAATAATGATTTTTTGATTTTAATGTATATGCTTATCTTAGCTGCTTTTATATTATTGTGTATACCAGTAATAAACTTAGAAATAACCTTTATAGATGTGGCCTTAACTCTTTTAGGTTTTATGTACGTTTGTGTACTATTTTCTTTCATATACCTTGTAAATCAAAGTTATGGAGGTAAATATTTAGTTTGGCTCATATTTATAGGTTCATGGATGTGTGATACTACTGCTTATTATGCTGGAAGATACTTAGGAAAACATAAACTTAATCCTAAAGTCAGCCCTAAAAAAACCATTGAGGGATCAGTAGGCGGACTTTTAGGAGCTACTATATTTTGTGGGATATTTGGATATTTTATAAGTAGCTATGTACCTGGCATTGCTATATATCACTACTTTCTTATAGGAGCATTTTGTGGAGTTTTCTCTCAATTTGGAGACTTAGTAGCATCTTCAGTTAAAAGATATGTAGGAATTAAGGATTATTCTAATTTAATTCCAGGTCATGGAGGGATTTTAGATAGATTCGACTCCATACTTTTTTCAGCAACAGTTGTATTTTATTATTTAACATTTATAATAAGATTGTAGTTTAAGTTTGCAGTGTTTTAACTGCAAGCTTTTTTATTTTTCTTTTAAATTGGAACATTTTTGATATAATAAGAATATGATTGACTTTTTAGAAAGGCAAATATAGGAGGCAAAATATGAAAAAAATATCGATATTAGGGGTTACTGGGTCCGTAGGAACGCAAGCTTTAGACGTAATTAGATTTCATAAAGAAACTATGGAGCTTGTAGCTGCATCTGCATTTAAAAACTTTGAAAAAATGATAGAAATATTAGAGGAATTTAAACCTAAATATATTGTATTAGAAGAAGATGATGCTTACAATAAATTCGAAAATTATATTAAAGATAACAATAAAGAAGTTATACTCTTAAAGGGAATAGATGGACTTAAAAAAATAGCATCTTTAAGTGAAATTGATGTCGTTTTGACATCTGTAGTTGGTATGATAGGTCTTGAACCTACATTAGAAGCTATACGAGCTGGTAAGGATATAGCTCTAGCAAATAAAGAAACTTTAGTTGTAGCGGGAGCTATTGTTATGGAGGAAGCAAAAAAATATGGTGTGAAAATATTGCCTGTAGATTCAGAGCATGGGGCTATATTCCAATGTCTAAATGGAGAAAAGTATGAAGATATTAACAAAATTCTTCTTACAGCATCTGGGGGTCCTTTTAGAGGTAAAGTTTCTAAAGAACTAGAAGATGTAACTTTTAGGGAGGCTTTAAAACACCCTAACTGGAGTATGGGAAGAAAGATATCTATAGATTCTGCTACGTTAATGAATAAGGGGTTAGAGGTTATAGAAGCTCATTGGCTATTTAATGTACCGTTTGAAAAGATACAAGTTGTTGTTCATCCTCAAAGTTTAGTACATTCTATGGTGGAATTTAAAGATGCAAGCGTAATTGCTCAAATAAGTTCTACAGATATGAAATTACCTATACAGTATGCATTAAACTATCCTAATAGGGAAAGTAATATATGTAAAGAGTTAGATTTTTGGAATTTAGCTAATTTAAGTTTTGAAAAACCTGATTTTGAAACATTTAAATGCCTTAAACTAGCTTTTAATGCAGGGAAAATTGGTGGCATAATGCCTACAATTTTAAATGGAGCTAATGAAGTTTTAGTTGAATTATTTTTAGAAGAAAAAGTAAAGTTTCTAGAAATTCCAGAAATAATAGAAGAGTGTATGAATAGATTTTATGTAGATGAATATTTAACTATAGAGGGTATTTTATCTACTGACAAATTAGTTAGAAGCTATATTTATGAGAAATATAGTTAGAAGGAGGAAATAGATGTATATAGTAGCAGCTATATTAGCATTTTCTGTGCTAATAATTGTTCATGAATTAGGTCACTTTATAATGGCAAAGGTAAATGGGGTAAAAGTTGAGGAGTTTTCTATAGGTTTTGGACCTAGGGTTATAGGTGTTAAAGTTGGTGAGACAGATTATTGTTTAAGGATTCTCCCTCTAGGTGGAAGAGTTGCTATGCTTGGGGAGGAAGAAGAGGTTAATGATAAAAGAAGCCTTACAAGCAAATCCCCACTAAGAAGGATAAGTATTATAGTAGCTGGTGTTGTTATGAATTATCTTTTAGCAATAGTTATTTTTATTACCATGGGTATGAATTTAGGTTTTAGTACTCCAGAGGTTAAGGATATAGTTGATAATTCCCCAGCAAAAGAGGTTGGTCTTAAAGCTGGAGATAAGTTCACTAAAATAAATGATATGAAAATACTAACAGCTGAAGATGTATCTGTAGCTGTAGCATTAGCTAAAGGAAACCCATTGGATGTTGAGATTAATCGTAATAACGAAACAAGAAACTTTAATATAACACCTAAGTTGACCGAGGAAGGAAACTATCAAATCGGATTCTACTTTGGCAGAGTTGATAATCCTTCATTTACTCAATCAATTAAATATGGTGCAAATCAAACAGTTTCATTAGTTAAGCAGACATTTTTAGGATTTAAGATGTTATTTTCAGGTAAAGCTAATCTGAAAACAGATATTGGCGGACCTGTAACAATAGTAAGAATGAGTGGAGAAGCTGCTAAAGCAGGTATTTGGAGTCTTCTATATTTTACTGCATTTATTTCAGTAAATTTAGCTGTATTTAACTTATTACCTTTCCCAGCATTAGATGGTGGTTGGGCATTCTTTATATTAATAGAATTAATTACAGGCAAAAAAATACCTGATAGAATATTAAATTACGTTAATAGTGTGGCATTAACTCTTTTATTAGGAATAATGATTTTAGTAACAATTAAGGATATACTTTTTCCAGTTCAATTTTAGAGGTGTAGAATATGTTTAGAAAAGAAACAAGAAAGATTAAGATTGGTAATAAAACATTTATAGGTGGAGATAGTAGAATAACAGTCCAATCTATGACCAATACAGATACTAGAGATGTTAAAAGTACAGTAAATCAAATAAGAAACTTAGAAATTGCTGGTTGTGATATTATAAGATGTGCAGTTCCAGATATGGAGGCGGCAAAAGCTATAGGAGAAATTGCCAAACAAATAAGTATTCCTCTAGTTGCAGATATTCATTTTGATTATAAACTAGCTTTAGAATCTATAAAAAATGGAGTTTCAGCCTTAAGGATTAATCCAGGCAATATTGGTTCAATTGAACGAGTAAAAATGGTTGCTGAAGCATGTAATGATAAAAACATACCTATAAGAATAGGTGTTAACTCAGGATCATTAGAAAAAGAGCTTCTAGCTAAGTATGGAAAGCCATGTCCTGAAGCATTAGTTGAAAGTGCTTTAAAAAGTGCAGATATATTAGAAAAGATGAATTTTAGAAATATTGTTATATCTATAAAATCTTCTGATGTTCAAACTATGATAAATAGTTATAGACTTATGAGTGAAAAGTCAGATTATCCTCTTCATTTAGGAGTTACAGAGTCTGGAACTCCTTGGAGAGGAACAATAAAGTCTTCTGTTGGAATAGGAACTTTACTTGCTGAGGGGATTGGAGACACAATAAGAGTATCTTTAACTGGTGATCCTGTTGAGGAAATTAAAGTTGGGAATGAAATTCTAAAAGCTTTAGGAATTAAAAAAGGTGGTATAGAATTTGTTTCTTGTCCAACATGCGGAAGAACTCAGATTGATCTTATAGGAATAGCTAAAGAGATTGAAGATAAACTTTCAAGCTGCAAAAAAGATATAAAGGTAGCTATTATGGGGTGTGTTGTTAACGGCCCAGGAGAAGCTAGGGAAGCTGATATAGGAATTGCAGGAGGAAAAGGTGAAGGTATAATCTTCAAAAAGGGTGAAATATTAAAAAAAGTTAAAGAGGAAGATTTAGTTCAAGAATTAATGAAAGAAATTGATAAACTTTAGATAACAAGTTAAAATAGAAAAAGTATAGTTGAAATTCAGCACGCTGGATTTCTTCTTTTGCTTTTGGTATTCAAAATTATTTTTAATTATGCTAGGAGGAATTTTCCTTGGGTAAGGAATTTATAGAGTCAATAAATAAAGAAATTTATAAACTTGAAGATATTGAGGAAAAAGCTCTTAGAATTTCAGGTTTTCAATATATGAAAAAAAGTAATAAATTAAAGGTTATCTTAAGAAGTAAAGAAGCCTTAAGTAGTAAGGAAGAATTAAGTGTTAGAGAGATAATTACAAAAAAGTTGAATTTGAATGTTGACATAGATATTTTATGTATTATAGATATATCCAATATAAGATTAAAAGAGATTGTAGATAAGCACTGGAACGAATTGATTGAAGAAATAATTAAAAAGCATCCATTAACTAAAAATATTTTATTGTCCGGAGAAAAAGAAGTTATAGATAACTCTTTAATAATTTCTTATGGCTCAGAGATACTAATAAATTTTGCAAAAAAACAGAAGATGCAAGACTTATTAAGAAAATATATTAATTCTATATTTGGATTTAAAGCAGTAGTTAGTTTAAAGTTTGATAGTGAAATTGACATAAAGATAAGTGAAGAATATAAAGTCTATAAAAAGCAAGAGACAGAAAAAATAATAAAAGAAATAAAAAGCAATGTCCAGGTTGAAAGACCCAAAATGCCAGTAAAGTCAGCAGAAGTACAGAAGAAAGATTATAGTAATAAAGATGTAAAAATAGATAATGAAAATATAATTATGGGAAGAGCTATTGTAGAAGAATCTATTCCTATAAAGAGTGTAAATGAGGAATTAGGGATAGTAGCTTTAACAGGAGAGATATTTAAATTAGAAACAAGAGAAACTAAAAGCGGAAAGATACTTCTAACCTTCTTTATTACAGATAATACATCCTCTATTGTTGTAAAAGCCTTCTTAAATTCTAAAGTTCAAGAGAGAGTTTTGGAGAATGTTAAAAAAGGATTATACTGCAAGATTAGGGGAGAGGCAAGATACGATAATTACTCAAGAGAAATAACCTTTAGTGTTAGAGATATAGTAAAGATGCAGAAAATTGTAAAACAGGATTTAGCTTCTGAAAAAAGAGTTGAGCTTCATTGTCATACTACAATGAGTACAATGGACGCTGTCACATCACCTTCAAAACTTATAGAAAGGGCAGCTAAGTGGGGTCATCCAGCAATTGCAATAACTGATCATGGTGTAGTTCAGGCCTATCCTGAAGCTATGGATGCTGCTAAAAAACATGGAATAAAAGTTATATATGGACTAGAGGGATATTTAGTTGACAATGGGGTTCCTATAGTTCTAAATTCTAAAAATCAAAGTATTAAAGATACTTACGTTGTTTTTGATATAGAGACAACAGGGTTTTCACCTAAAAATGATAAAATAATAGAAATAGGGGCAGTTAAAGTATGTGATGGTAAAGTAATAGATAGATTTTCAAGTTTTGTTAATCCAGAGAGAACAATTCCCTTTAATATTACTGAACTAACGTCAATAGAAGATAGTATGGTGATGGATGCACCTACTATTGATAAAGTGTTGCCAGAATTTTTAGCTTTTTGTAAAGGTTCAGTTTTGGTTGCTCATAATGCAGGATTTGACTGCTCTTTTATTAAAACCAATTGTAACAATTTATCACTAGAATTTTCTTTTAGTATTTTAGATACTGTTCCTTTAGCGCGATTTTTATATCCAGACTTAAAAAGAGTGAAACTTAATATAATAGCAAAACATTTAGGTATTTCTTTAGAAAATCATCACAGAGCAGTAGATGATGCAAAGGCAACAGCTGAGATTTTATTAAAATGTTTTGAGAAATTAGTAGAAGATTTTAATATAGATAACCTAGATAAGCTAAATGAAGAGTTTTTAAATAATGTTGATATTGGTAAGCTGCCTATGTACCATGTAATAATACTTGCTAAAAATCAAGTGGGGATTAAAAATTTATATCAACTAGTTAGTAAAGCACATTTAGATAATTTCTATAGAAAACCTAGATTACCAAAAACACTTGTATCTGAGTTTAGAGAAGGGTTAATAATTGGGTCTGCATGTGAGGCTGGTCAAGTATATAGAGCTATTTTAGATGGTAAATCTCAAAATGAAATAGAAGAAATTGCAAGTTTTTATGATTATCTAGAAATACAACCTATAGACAATAATATGTTTTTAATTGAAAAGGGAAATGTAAAAGATAGAGAAGAATTAAAAACAATAAATAGAAATATATATGATCTTGGACAAAAACTAGGAAAAGTTACTGTAGCTACTTGTGATGTGCATTTTATGGATCCAGAAGATGAAGTTTATAGAAAAATAATATTAGCGGGACAAGGCTTTAGTGATGCTGATAGTCAGCCACCATTGTATCTAAGAACAACTGATGAGATGTTAAAGGAATTTGATTATTTAGGTGAAGATAAGGCTTATGAGGTTGTTATTAAAAATACTAATTTTATAGCAAATCAAATAGAAGGCTGTAAGCCAATACCAGATGAAACCTATCCACCTAAAATTGATGGGGCAGAGGACGATATTAAAAATATGACTTTAAATAAGGTTCATAGTATTTATGGAGATAATTTACCAGAAGTAGTTCAAAAGAGATTGGATAAAGAACTTAATTCAATTATATCAAATGGATATGCAGTGCTTTATTTAATTGCTCAAAAATTAGTTGCCAAATCAATTTCTGATGGATATTTAGTTGGTTCAAGAGGATCTGTTGGTTCTTCATTTGTAGCAACTATGTCTGATATTACAGAAGTTAATGGGCTACCACCCCATTATGTATGTCCAAATTGCAAAAAATCGCAATTCTTTTTAGATGGATCTATAAGTTCTGGAGCTGATTTACCTGACAAAAATTGTCCTGATTGCGGAACCTTATATAAAAAAGATGGTCATGACATTCCATTTGAAACCTTCTTAGGTTTTGAGGGAGATAAAGAACCAGATATAGATTTAAACTTTTCTGGAGATAACCAAGGTGTAATTCACAAATATACTGAGGTTTTATTCGGAAAGGGGTTTGTATTTAAAGCAGGAACTATTGGAACTGTAGCAGAAAAAACTGCATATGGATATGTTAGAAAATATTTAGATGAAAGAAATATAATAGCATCATCGGCGGAAATAGAGAGATTGACACTAGGATGTACAGGTATAAAACGAACTACAGGCCAGCATCCAGGCGGTATAATGGTTGTACCTAGAGATAATGATATTCATAATTTTTGTCCAATACAACATCCAGCAGATGATCGTGATTCTGATGTAGTTACAACGCACTTTGATTATCATTCAATAAGTGGTAGACTATTAAAATTAGATATATTAGGTCACGACGATCCAACAGTTTTAAGAATGCTTCAAGACTTAACAGGTATAGATCCCAAAACAATTCCTCTTCATGATGAAAAAGTATTAAGTTTATTTACAAGTCCTGATGCACTTGGGATAACAAAAGAAGAGCTTGAATGTGAGGTGGGAACCTATGGACTTCCTGAGTTTGGAACTAAATTTGTTCGACAAATGCTTTTGGATACTAAGCCAAAAACTTTTGCAGATTTAGTTAGAATATCGGGACTATCACATGGTACTGATGTATGGCTTAATAATGCTCAGTATTACATTAAAGAAGGATATACTACATTAAGTGAATGTATTTCTACAAGAGATGACATTATGGTTTACTTAATTTACAAAGGGGTTCCTCCTAAGACGGCATTTAATATAATGGAAAAAGTGAGAAAAGGAAAAGGTGTATCCGAGGAGTATGAACAGATAATGAAGGAGAATAGTGTTCCGGAATGGTACATAGAATCCTGTAAAAAGATAAAATACATGTTCCCAAAAGGGCATGCTGTTGCTTATGTTATGATGGCAGTAAGAATAGCATATTTTAAGGTTTATTATCCTTTAGCTTACTATGCAACTTACTTTACAGTTAGAGCAGATGATTTTGATGCTGAACTTATATGTAAAGGTGAGGGTGCTATTAAAAATAAGCTACAAGAGATATATCAGATGGGTAATAATGTAACCCAAAAAGATAAAGGATTAATGACTATATTAGAAATAGCTTTTGAAATGATTAAGAGGGGATTTAAGTTCTTAAAAGTTGATCTCTACGAATCAGATTCTGTAAAATTTAAAATAGAAAATGGTATGATAAGACCACCTATTAATTCTCTTCAAGGTGTTGGAGATAATGCAGCAAAAAGTATAGTAGAGGTAAGAAAAGATGGAGAATTTATATCAAAAGAAGATTTAAGAATAAGAGCTAAAATATCAAAAACAGTTATAGAAACTTTAACGATTCATGGATGTCTAGAGGGTCTTGGTGAAACAAACCAAATTTCATTATTTGGATAGAAAAAGATAATTTCAAATAAAGGTTGTAATCCAATTATTACTATGTTATTATAAAAATAGAAAGTTTATTTAAATAGAAGCGTAGAAGGGAGTGGACAATTTGTCCGCTCTTTCTATTTGTAAAACGCAACTATAAATGTTGCGTTTTTATATAGCTTATATTAATAAGCTAACTATTGGCTATACTAAACGGTAAGGCTAGTAAAGGAGGTTAAAAGATGAAAAAGATTGAATTGGAAGATAAGCTTAAAGAACTTATAAAACCTTTGGTAGATGAACAAGGATATGAGTTCTATCATGTTGAATATGTAAAAGAAAATAATGAGTATTATTTAAGGGTATATATTGATTCAGATAATGGTATATCCTTAAGTGATTGTGAAAAGATCAGTAGATTAGTAAGCAATTTAATGGATGAATCAGATCCTATAGAAGGTCAATATTATCTAGAAGTATCTTCACCAGGCATTGATAGACAGCTATTTACTAATGAACATATGATTAAAAGTATAGGTTCTAAAGTAGTTGCAAGACTTTTAAAGGCTGTTAATGGTGAAAAAGTTATTAAAGGGACGTTATCCGAAATAAAAGAGGATGAAATTGTTATTTTAAGGGATAATAATAGTATTATAATTCCAAAAGATAAAATCAAGTCCATAAATATTGAAGGGGAGATATAGATTAAGGAGGGTATATCAATGAATGAGGAATTCATTAGTGCATTAAAAGAAATCATTAGAGATAAGGGAATAAGTGAAGAGTTACTATTTGCAACTATAGAAGATGCTTTGATTAACGCTTATAAAAAGAACTATTCTTTTGGAAGTGACAGAGGGGCTCAAAATGTTAGAGTAAGTATAAATACAGAAACTGGAGAGCTACATGTTTACTCACAAAGAGAAGTTGTTGAAGACGTTTATGATGCTTTAACTGAAATAGAGCTGCCAGATGCAAAAGAAATTGATCCAAGATATGAACTTGGTGATATTGTTGAAATAGAAGTAACTCCAAGAAATTTTGGAAGAATAGCTGCTATGCAAGCAAAACAAGTTGTGCTTCAAAGAATAAAAGAAGCTGAAAGAAAAATTGTTTATAATGAGTTTAAAGAAAAAGAATTTGATATTATTACAGGAACTGTAATAAGGAAAGACAGAGGCAATGTCTTTGTTGATTTAGGCAAATTAGAAGCAATTTTAGGTCCAAATGAACAAATGCCAGGAGAAGAGTATAATTTTAATGAAATGCTAAAATTATATATAGTTGAAGTTAAAAATGGATCTAAGGGTCCTCAAGTTTTGGTTTCAAGAACTCACCCTGGTTTAGTAAGAAGATTATTTGAATTAGAAGTTCCAGAAATATATACTGGAATAGTAGAGATTAAATCAATATCAAGAGAAGCTAGTTCAAGAACTAAAATAGCAGTTCATTCAAATGAAGATGATGTTGATCCTATGGGTGCATGTGTTGGTCCAAAAGGTCAAAGAGTACAAAACATTGTAAATGAACTTAAAAATGAGAAAATTGATATAATTAAATGGAGTAAGCTTCCAGAAGAATTTATTGCAAATGCATTAAGTCCAGCAAAAGTACTTGATGTAACAATAGATGAAGAAGTTAAATCAGCAAAAGTAGTTGTTGACGATTCTCAGCTTTCTTTAGCTATAGGTAAAGAAGGTCAAAATGTTAGATTAGCAGCAAAGTTAACTAACTGGAAAATAGACATTAAAAGCAAATCTCAGATAAAAGAATAGAGAGGTGTTATTAATGAAAGTCAAAAGGATTCCAATGAGAATGTGTAATGGATGTATGGAGATGAAACCTAAAAAAGAGTTAATAAGAATAGTAAAATCTCCTACAGGAGAGATATCTGTTGATTTAACTGGCAAGAAGTCAGGAAGAGGCGCATATATTTGCAAAAATGTTGAATGTTTAGAGAAGTCATATAAAGCAAAGCGCTTAAATAAGAACTTAGAAAGTGAAATAAATGCTGAAATCTATGAAAAATTGAAAGAAGTGATTTCAAATGATTAATAAATTTTTTCAATTTTTAGGATTGGTGAAAAGAGCCGGTAAAGTTATTGAAGGATATAATAAATGTGAAGATTCCTTAGGGAAAAAGAAAATACATCTATTTATATTTTCAAATGATTTATCAGAAAGATCCTACAAATTATTTTCTACTTATTGCATAAAAGAAAACATACCATTTATCGATGAATTTTCAAAAGAAGATTTAGGAATGGCAATAGGAAGAGTTGAGATAAATGTGATTGGAATTACTGATAAAAATATGGCTGATAAATTATTGATTAACTATAAAGAAAATAAAAGTAATAAAATTTAATAATATTCGGGGGTGAATACATGTCTAAAATTAGAGTGTATGAATTAGCGAAAGAGCTAGGTATTTCAAGTAAAGATTTGATAACCTTACTAGCCGAAGAATTCGCTGTTGAAGTAAAAAATCATATGAGTGTAATTGAAGATGAAGATGCTGCATTAATTAAGGAACTTTTAGCAGGGTCAACTACTGTAGTAAGTGATGAAGAGAAAAAAACTATAGTAGATGAATATGAAGAAAGAATTGCTGAAGAAGTTAATAATCAAGCTAAGAAAAAGAAAAAGAACAGAAATAAGAAAAGTGATGAAGAACTAAATGATGGATCAATAGAAGAAGTTATAGAAATTGGTGACAGCATCACAGTTAAGGATTTAGCTGATAAATTTAAGAAACCAAGCACAGAAGTAATTAGAACATTAATGTTCGAAGGTGTTATGGCTGGATTAAATCAAGAGATAGATTTTGAAACAGCTCAAAAGGTTGCAGAGAAATTTGAAATAATTTTAGAGAGAAAAGCTGATGATTTAACTTTAGAGAAAATAGAAGAAGATATTGATAAGGAAGAAAATCTTTCTAAGAGACCACCAATCATAACGGTAATGGGTCATGTTGACCACGGTAAGACTTCTCTTTTAGATGCTATAAGAAAATCTAGCGTTACAGAAAAAGAAGCTGGTGGAATAACTCAACATATTGGAGCTTATACTGTAAAGGTAAATGATGAAAAAATTACTTTTCTAGATACTCCAGGACATGAAGCATTTACTGCTATGCGTGCAAGAGGTGCTCAAATTACAGATATAGTTATATTGGTTGTTGCAGCTGATGATGGAATAATGCCTCAAACTAGAGAAGCTATAAATCACTGTAAGGCAGCAGAAGTTCCAATGATTGTAGCGATTAATAAAATAGATAGACCTGGTGCTAACATAGAGAGAGTAAAACAAGAATTGACAGAATATGGATTAGTATCTGAAGACTGGGGTGGGGATACTATATGTGTACCTGTATCTGCTAAAACACAAGAAAATTTAGATTCTCTTCTAGAAATGGTTCTTCTTACAGCTGAAATACAAGAATTAAAAGCAAATTCTGATAGAAGAGCTAAAGGAACTGTAATTGAAGCTAAATTAGATAAAGGAAGAGGAGCTGTTGCAAGTCTTCTTGTTCAAAATGGTACTTTACACGTAGGTGATTCTATAATAGTAGGGTCAACTTATGGTAGAATTAGAGCAATGTTTGATGATAAGGGTAAAAAGATAAAATCAGCAGGACCATCTATACCAGTAGAGATATTAGGTCTTTCAGAAGTTCCATCAGCAGGAGATAGATTCAACGTAGTTAAAGATGAAAAAACTGCTAGAACAATGGCTGAATCAAGAAAAGATAAAGATAGAACTGATCAACTTAATTCAAGTCACAGAGTATCTTTAGAAGATTTATACTCTCAAATCAAAGAAGGAAAAATCAAAGAATTATCTGTTGTTGTTAAAGCTGACGTTCAAGGTTCTGTTGAAGCAATAAGATCTTCATTAGAGAAATTATCAACAGATGATGTGAAAGTTAGAGTTATACATGGAGGCGCTGGAGCCATTACTGAAAGTGATGTTATTTTAGCAGCTGCATCAAATGCATTACTTATAGGATTTAATGTTAGACCAGATTCTAATGCAACTATTACAGCAGAAAAAGAAAATGTTGATATGAAGACATATAGAATTATATATGATGCAATTGAAGATATAAAATCTGCTATGATAGGAATGCTTGATCCAGAATATAAAGAAGTTATACTTGGAAAAGCGGAAATTAGGCAAACTTATAAAATTTCTAACGTTGGAACTATCGCAGGATCTTATGTTTTAGATGGAAAGCTTGTTAGAAATTCAGATGTAAGAGTAATAAGAGAAGGCATTGTTATTTTTGAATCAACATTAGGCTCATTAAAGAGATTTAAAGATGATGTTAAAGAAGTTAATGCTGGATACGAATGTGGAATAACAATTGAAAGATTTAATGATATAAAAGAAGGCGATATAGTAGAAGCTTATACTATGGAAGCTATAAAGAGAAAAGAACTGTAAAGAGGTGATTTTATGGCTAATTATAGAGGTGGCAGAATTAATGAAGAAGTAAAGAAGGTAGTTTCTTCTCTGATTCAATATGAAATAAAGGATCCTAGACTTTCAGCAATGGTATCTGTTACTGATGTAAATGTAACTAAAGATTTAAGATATGCTAAGATTTTCGTTTCAATTTTTACAAATAATGAAGAAGAAAAAGCAGCAACATTAGACGCTTTAAAAAGTGCTAGTGGTTTTGTAAGAAGAGAATTAGGTCATAGAATAAACTTAAGATATACTCCAGAAATCATATTCGAAGAGGATAAATCAATTTCTAGAGGAATGTATATAGATTCTCTAATTGAAAAGACTAAGGAGAAATAATCATGGAAGATATAATAAAGAAAATTAATGAATCTTCTATAATAGGGATTACTTACCATGTATCTCCTGATGGTGATGCGGTAGGAAGTGCACTTGCTTTACTACAAGGTATTAGGAAGCTAGGTAAAATTTCTTATATACTTTCAAAAGATGTTATTTCAGAGGACTTGGGTTTTCTCCCTTGTTCCTCCGAAATAGATAACGAAGTCTATGAACCTAAAGATGACACAGATTTAGTGATTATTTTAGATTGTGGCAATCTTGAAAGAGTATCGGCAGAGCTAGGTAATTATAAAGGAACTACAGTAAATATAGACCATCACTTATCAAATGATAAATATGCACAAATTAATTATGTTGATACTAACGCTTCAGCTACAGCAGAGATAGTTTATTCACTTCTTAAGGCTATGAATGTTATCGTTAATAAGGACATGGCTACATGTCTATATACGTCTATTGTTACTGACACAGGATCATTTAGGCATTCGAATGTAACTAAGAGAACCCATGAGATAGCTGGGGAATTAATATCCTTAGGTATAAATAATTCAGTAGTACATTCAGAACTTTTTGATAATAAGCCTATAGAGAGTTTGATTCTATTAGGTGAGGTTATAAAAAACATAAGAACATATTTTAATGGTAAAGTATCGGTTTTAGAAATAACAAATCGTATATGTGATGCTATAGGTATACCTCCTGAAGAGGTAGCAGATGTCGTTAATTTTGGATTACAAGTTAAAGGAGTAGAAGTTGCTGTATTACTTAAGGAAGCTTCTAACGGGATTAAAGTAAGTTTAAGAAGTAAAAATAATTTCGATGTTAGAAATATTGCAGGACTTTTTGGAGGAGGCGGACATTCTAAGGCCTCAGGTGTATTTTTCAAGGAGAAATCAATAGATGAAGCTAAAGAATTACTTCTTAGCGCAATAGAAAAAGAGTTGATATAATGAATGGTGTAATTATTGTAAATAAACCTAAAGGGATAACATCTTTTCAAGTTGTCTCTAGGGTAAGAAAGATTGTTGGAGTAAAAAAGGTTGGTCATACTGGTACTTTAGATCCTTTGGCGACAGGAGTTTTGCCTATTTGTATTGGAAAAGCTACCAAAATAATTGATTATATAATGGAAGGTAAAAAAGGTTATAGTGTATCTTTTGAGCTTGGAAAAATTACGGATACTTACGACAGTGAAGGTAAAGTAATTGATGAAAAACCAGTTATTGGAATTGACGAACATAGAGTACTTGAAGTTATAGAATCTTTTAAAGGACCTATAATGCAAGAACCTCCAATGTATTCAGCACTAAAACAAAATGGTAAAAGATTATATGAGTTAGCAAGAAAAGGAATAGAGGTCGAAAGAAAAAAAAGACCAGTTACTATTTACAGTATAGAAAATATACAAATATCACTTCCTAAAATATCGATGGATGTCGTGTGCTCCAAAGGAACTTATATTAGAAGCTTGTGTTATGATATAGGTAAAGAACTTGAAGTTGGGGCTTTCATGACTGAATTAAAAAGGACTTTATCTAGTCCGTTTTCAATAGATGATGCTATAAATTACGATGATTTGGAAAAAGTTATTGTAGAAGATAACTTAATGACTATGGATAAAACATTAGATTTCTATGATAAAATTATTATAGAAAATGGATATGAAAAGTTACTTTTAAACGGGGTTAAAGTTTCAGATAAAAGATTTTGTAAAGCAAGAGTTGAAGAGGATAAGCTTTTTAGAGTATATACCAGTGAAGAAACGTTTATAGGTATAGGTAAAATGGATTCTTATGGTTTTAAACTGGAAAAAAATCTAATGTAATAAAATCAAGAGGTATATGAATGGTTGTAATAGATGAGAAGTACGAAGGAATTATTTCTGAAGACACATATATAGCACTTGGAAGCTTTGATGGTCTACATATTGGACATTTAACATTAATAAATAAAGCTATTGAGCTAGCTGATAAGTTTAATGGGAAAAGTATGGTTTTTTCTTTTAAAAATCATCCTTTAAGTTTTATAAGGCCAGAATCTGCCCCTAAATTACTAATGAATAAAGATGAAAAATTATCAGTATTAGAAAAGTTAGGGATAGATATCTGTTGTCTAATAGATTTTAATGAGAATGTTATGAAAATGCAGCCAGAAGATTTCGTAGAGCTTTTGAGTAAAAAGTATAAAGCTAAAGGAATAATCGTTGGATTTAATCATAAATTTGGATATAAAAATAAAGGTGATATTAAGCTTTTAAAAAGTCTTGAAGCTGTTTATGGCTATAAAGTTTATGTGTTGGATGCTTATTCTTATGGGGAAGAAGTAGTTAGTTCTTCAAGAATAAGAGAAGAAATATCCAATGGAGATTTAGAGGAAGCTAATAAGATGCTATCAAGAGAATATTTTTTAGAAGGCAAAGTCATACATGGTAAGAAGTTAGGGAGACAGCTAGGATTCCCTACAGCAAATTTAGAGTATAATAGTAATTATGTATTACCTAAAACAGGTGTATATTATACAAATGTTTTGGTTAATAATGAAATATATAAGGGTATAACTTCAGTTGGATATAATCCAACGGTAAGTGGAGATAAAAAACTTACTGTTGAAACGTATATATTGGATTTTAGTGAAGAAATATATGATTTACAAATGAAAGTATATTTCATTAAAAGAATTAGAGATGAAGAAAAATTTAATTCTATGGAAGAGTTAATAAATCAACTAAAAGACGATAGAAATTTTGCGTTAAATGAGGAAATAAAAATATCTTTTTAAAAATACATTTACAAAAAAAGATGATTTTGCTATAATACCCTTTAGGAACCTACTTCTAAGTGTTAAGAGTAGCCGACTTTTTTCTTGGTAGTAGGGGATAAATTACGGAGGTGTTTTACATGGATAAAATTAAAAAGGCAGAAATTATAGGAAAGTATGCAAGACATGAAGGAGATACTGGATCTCCAGAAGTGCAAATAGCTTTATTAACAGAAAGAATAAACTCTTTAACAGATCATTTAAGAACTCATAAAAAGGATCACCATTCAAGAAGAGGACTTCTAATGATGGTTGGTCAAAGAAGAGGACTATTAAACTATCTATCTGGAATAGATATTGAAAGATATAGAGCTATAATAGAGAACTTAGGTTTAAGAAGATAATTTAGAGCGGTTTATCCGCTCTATTATTTTAATGAGGCAAAATTTGTAAAAATATGTAGAATTTATATTAACCAAAAGGAGGTTAGTTTATGAATAATTTTCATCAAACTACTGTAGCTGGAAGAAATATGAAGGTTGAGTCTGGTAAAGTTGGAATGTTATCAGATTGCGCTATATTTATGAGCTATGGAGATACAGTTATATTAACAAATGTTAATGCATCTGAAAAACCAAGAGAAGGGATTGATTTTTTCCCACTAAGTGTAGAGTATGAAGAAAGATTATATGCAGTAGGGAAAATACCAGGTGGATTTATAAAAAGAGAGGGAAGACCTTCAGAAAATGCTATTTTAAATGGTAGAGCTGTTGATAGACCATTAAGACCATTATTCCCTAAAGGATATAGAAATGATGTTCAAGTAGTTTGTACAGTAGTTTCTGTGGAAAACGACAATCTTCCAGAAATCCTAGCTATAAATGCAGCATCTACAGCTTTATGTTTATCAAGCATTCCATTTGATACACCTGTTGCAGCTGTACAAATAGGATTGATAGATAATAACTTTATAGTAAATCCAACTTCAAAAGAAAGAGAAATTTCTGATATGGAGCTAACTATATGTGCTACTAAGGAAAGAGTAATGATGATTGAAGCTGGTGGAAATGAAATTCCAGAAGAAACAATGATTAACGCTATATCATTTGGATTTGAAGAGTGTAAGAAAATAGTTGCTTTTCAAGAAGAAGCTATGAAAATGTTTGGAAAAGAAAAAAAAGTTCCCAATTTATATCATGTAGATGAAGAGATAGAAAAGAATGTAAGAGATTTTTCATTTGACATAATTAATGAAGCTATGCATATTATTGATAAAGATGAGAGAAACTTATCAATGAATGATGTTAAAGCAAAAATTTCAGAAGAGTTTAAAGAAATATATCCAGACAACATGAGTGATGTTAACGATGTAGTGTATAGAATTCAAAAAGAAGTAGTTAGAGAAATGCTACTTAAAGAAAAGAAAAGACCAGATGGAAGAGCATTTGACCAATTAAGAAAGATATCTTGTGAAGTTGATATTTTACCTAGAACTCATGGAACGGGTCTATTTACAAGAGGACTTACTCAAGTAATGACTGTAGCAACTTTAGGAGCTATAGGAGATGTTCAAATATTAGATGGAATCGGAGAATCTGTTTCTAAAACATATATGCATCATTATAACTTTCCATCTTACAGTGTAGGAGAAGTTAGACCACTAAGAGGACCAGGAAGAAGAGAAATAGGACATGGAGCATTAGCAGAAAGAGCTTTAGAACCATTAATACCTTCTCAAGAAGATTTTCCTTATACTATTAGATTAGTATCAGAAGTATTAAGTTCGAATGGATCTACATCTCAAGCTTCAGTATGTGCATCTACTTTAGCTTTACTTGATGCAGGAGTTCCACTAAAGAGACCTGCTGCAGGAATAGCTATGGGATTAATAACTTCAGAAGATTTAACTGAAGAAGGTGTAATCACAGATATTCAAGGTATAGAAGATTTCTTTGGAGACATGGACTTTAAAGTTGCAGGAACTGAAGTTGGAATAACTTCAATTCAAGTAGATACAAAAATTGCAGGTCTTTCTGATTATGTAATAAGAACAGCTATAACAAATGCAAGAAAAGCAAGAATGGAAATTTTAGATAAGATAAAAGAATGTATACCAGAGCATAGAGAAGAGGTTTCATTATACGCTCCTAAAACTTCAACTATGTCTATAGATCCAGAAAAGATAAGAGATGTTATCGGAGCTGGCGGAAAAGTTATTAATAAAATAATAGCTGATACTGGTGTTAAGATAGATATAAAGGAAGATGGAAAGATATTTATTTCTTCATCTGATTCAACAGGAGTAAAAGAGGCTTTAAAAATAATCGAGGGATTAACTAAAGAAGTTAAAGCTGGAGAAGTTTATTTAGGTAAAGTTACTAAAATAGCTAATTTTGGAGCATTCGTAGAAATACTTCCAAGTAAAGAAGGTTTAGTTCATATATCAAAATTAGATGTGAATAGAGTTAACAAGGTTGAAGATATAGTATCGGTAGGAGATGAAATTCTTGTTAAAGTAACAGAAATAGACGCTCAAGGAAGAATAAATCTTTCAAGAAAAGATGCAATAGTGAATACAGAGAAAAAAGATGAAGAATAGAAGGGCATAAATTGCCTTTTTATTTTTTAATATGGAGGTTATTATGTACAATTTATATACACTAGAGAATGGTCTAAGGATTGTAACTGAACAAATAGAACATGTAAACTCCATAAGTGTTGGGGTTATAGTTAAAAATGGTTCTAGAAATGAGACGGAAGATTTAAATGGGATTTCTCATTTCATAGAACATATGCTCTTCAAGGGAACAGACAAAAGATCAGCTAAAAGTATTGTAGAAGAAATAGAAAATGTAGGTGGTCAAATTAATGCATATACTAGTAAGGAATCGACATGTTACTATATTAAGGCATTAAATACGCACTTAGAGTTATCTATAGATGTACTTTCGGATATGATATTGAATTCTAAATTTGATGATGAGGAAATAAAAAAAGAGCAAAGTGTTGTAGTTGAGGAGATTTATATGAGTGAAGATTCTCCAGAAGATGTCTTAGGAGATCTTCATGCTGTTTCAGCCTTTTATAAGGACTCTTTAGCTTATCCTATTTTAGGAACTCCAGAAACTGTAAGAAGTTTTGATTCAAGCAAGATAAAAAGTTATATTGAAGAAATGTATACTCCAAGTAATACCGTTATATCAATATGTGGAAACTTTGATGAAATTAATTTGAAACAACTTATAGAAAAATATTTTGGCGATTGGAGTGCATCTAATAAAGAAGCATTTGAATATAATACGCCAGAGATTAAGAGAAGTTTTCTGTATACTGAAAAGAATATAGAACAACTACATATAAATTTTGGACTTACAGGAATTAAGCAGGGAGATGAAAGAGGATATAGCCTTTTATTACTAAATAATATATTAGGTGGTGGGGCATCTTCTATACTTTTCCAAAAGGTTAGGGAAGAGTTAGGATTATGTTACTCAATATATTCGTATCTTCTTACATATCAAAATACAGGTACTTTAAATATATATACTGGATTAAGTCCATCATATGCTGAAAAAGCCATTAATGTAATAAAAGAAGAACTATATGATTTTAGAGGTAGAGAATTTACCCAAGTGGAAATAGACATAAATAAAGAAAAAATAAAAGCAAGTTATATTCTTGGTCTAGAGAGTACTTCTTCTAGAATGTTCAACAATGGTAAATCTGTTTTGTATAAAAATAAGATAGTTACGCCTGATGATTTGATAAAGAAAATAGATGCTATAAACAAAAACTCTATTAAAGAAGTTCAAGAAATTTGTTTTAATGATGGCATTATAAATGGGGCATTTGTAGGTAGAAATGTTTCACTTGAAACTCTTAGCAGTTTATGTCAAAATAATGTTGTATCTTTTAATAAATAAAAATCCTCTTAATATTTTAGTTATAAAATCCCTTCTTAATGAATATTAATTTTTGAGGAGGGATTAACATGAATGATAATACAATTAAAACATTAAGTGAAATTGAAAACTTTGAGATAATTAACGTAAATGATGGAGAGAAGTATAACTATCTTTCTAATAATGACATAATAGTGGATGGCGAAGGAAGACTAAAGTTTCTAATTGTCAATCTAAGTAACTCTAAATTCACTTTTTTTGGTGGAAATGAATATTTAGAAATACCATGGGATTATGTAAAAAAAATTGGGGCAAAAACTATTATACTAGATGTAGAAGAGGAAAACATTAAAAGAGCAAGGCTTTAAATAACAGGGGGAGTGGTATTTTGAAAATTATAGTACAAAAGTTTGGAGGAACGTCAGTTTCGACTCCAGAGAGAAGAAAGTCTGTAGTTGATAAAGTTAAAAATGCAATAAGCGAAGGATATAGTCCTGTAGTAGTAGTTTCTGCTATGGGAAGAAAAGGGGAAGCTTATGCAACTGATACACTATTATCACTTTTAAGCAGTGATTTTAAGGATGAAAACAAACAAGCAGCTGATTTATTAATGTGTTGTGGGGAAATAATTAGTTCGGTTGTAATGAGTAATGTTTTTTACGAAAATAATATAGCTGCAGTTCCTTTAACAGGAGGACAAGCAGGCATACTAACTGATGATAACTTCTCTGATGCAAAATCTTTAAATGTAAGTACTAAAATCCTAATGGATATATTATCTCAAGGAAAGGTTCCAATTGTTACTGGATTCCAAGGAGTGACTCAGGATGGATTTTTAACTACATTAGGAAGAGGGGGAAGTGATACCTCTGCTGCATTAATAGGTGCAGCACTAAAGGCTGAAGCTATTGAAATATATACAGATGTTGATGGTATAATGACAGCTGACCCAAGAATAGTAGAAGAGGCCGCATTAATAGATATTATAAGCTATAATGAAGTTTTCCAACTTGCTGAACAAGGGGCTAAGGTTATACATCCAAAGGCTGTTGAAGCTGCAATGAGAGGCAATATTCCTCTTATAATTAAAAATACTATGAGTGACTGTAAGGGAACATTAATTAATAATGTTGGAGATATACAAAACACAAGAATTATAACAGGTATAACTCATCTAAGTGGAAGAACTCAAGTATCTATAAAGAGTGAGGATAATCAAGGAAATAATCATTATAAAGAACTTTTAGATATATTAGCAAATAATAACATAAGTTTAGATTTAATCAATATCTTCCCAAAGGAAAAAATATTTACAATTGATGATTCAATGAAAAATAGATTAGAGAAGATATTTAAAGATATTAATATAAAATATACTATTATAGAAAACTGTAGTAACTTAGCTATTGTAGGTTCTAGAATGACTGGTATTCCTGGAGTAATGGCTAAAATAATCAAAGCTTTAAGTGATAGTAACATAGAAGTTTTACAAACTGCAGATTCTCACATGACAATATGGTGTTTAATTCACACTGACAATGTTCAGAAGGCAATTAATACATTACATAGAACTTTTGAATTAAGTTAGTATAAAATATATCCTCCTGTACAAAATATAAAAGTACAGGAGGTATGTTTATGTGGAATAATTTTTATGAAATAGATAATAAAAAGTTAAAAGATGATGATAAAATTATAGATAAAAATCACGGTGATGAAAAAAAAGAAACTAAAGAAGAAAATGATGATATTGCGTCTATAAAAGAATTTGGAAATACTTCCGTTTCTAAACCAGACGAAAGAATTCAGATTGTATCTATAATAGGTCAAATAGAAGGGCACATGGTTTCGCCTCCTAATACTAAAACGACTAAATATGAACATGTAATTCCTCAGCTTATTTCTATGGAACAAAATCCAGAAGTTAAGGGAATACTGATTATTTTAAATACAGTAGGAGGAGATGTAGAGGCAGGTCTTGCAATTGCTGAAATGATAAACAGTCTCTCAAAACCTACAGTTTCTTTAGTTATTGGAGGAGGCCATTCTATAGGAGTACCTCTTGCAACATCTGCGAGCGTATCTTTTATATCTCCATCAGCAACTATGATAATTCATCCTATAAGAATGAATGGGCTTGTAATAGGAGTACCTCAGACATTTAAGTATTTTAATAAGATGCAGGATAGAATAAATGACTTTATAGTGAGGACATCAAAGGTTAATAAAGAAAAGCTTAAAAAACTTATGATGGAAACTGATGAACTTTTAAATGATATGGGAACTATACTTATTGGTAAAGAAGCTGTTGATATAGGACTTATAGATGAGGTTGGGGGCATAAAAGCCGCTTTAGATAAGTTGGAATCTATGATAGAATAAATATATAAATAAACCATAGGGTTTCCTGTGGTTTATTTATATTAAAGAGGATATTTGACTAAAATGTAGAATACAAATTTAGGGGTGATAAAATGGCGAGGAAATCTAGTAAAAAAACATCAAATAAAAATAAAAGCAATTCAGATATAAAAGGACTACTTTGGATAGCTGCTGGATTTATTTTAATGATAGGAGTTTATACAGATTTAGCAGGACTTTTTTCAAATATATCTAAGAATATTTTATTTGTTTTAATTGGAATAGGATCATATGTTATTCCGTTATACATAATGTATTATGGAGTATTAACAATAAAATCTAAAGGGAACTTAAGCATTAATAAAAACTTATATCCCGTAACATTTTTTATGATTAACACAATTTTAATGGTATCTTCTTTAAGTATAGATAGTGTAGAAGATAAAAATATTTCTTTAATGGAATTTATATTTAAAGTTTTTGATAATCCTTCGTGGAACAATGGAGGTTTACTTGGAATAATAATTAGTTATCCTTTGTACAAGCTCCTAGGAATAATAGGATCTATTATTATATATATGCTTATATATGCTATATGTCTAATACTGATATTTGACTTATCAATTTTCGATATAGGATTAAATTTAAAAACAAAAAGTAAAGATATAAAAGATAAGGTTAGTTCAAAAAATAATCTTAAAGAAAAAAAGAAAGAAAATATCCAATTAGAGCCATATGTTGAGCAGGATGGTTATATAGAAGGAATAAATAAAAAGATTAAGATACTAGACTTTATGAAAAATTCCTCTATTCACTCAGATGAGGGAGAGAAGCCTAGAGAGATAGCTGTGTTTCAAATGGGGGATACCAAAAGTGAGTCAAAGAGTGAAAGTAAAAAACTAGACAATAACTTAAAAGAAGTAGTTAACAGAGAGATAACAGAGAAAATAACAGAAAGTAAAGCAGATGTAAAATACAATATACCTAAATTAGAATACCTAAATACAAACAATAATTTAAATATAAATAAAGAAGATAAAAAGGAACTTATTGCATCTGCAACTAAGTTAGAAGAAACATTAAGTTCATTTGGAGTTGAAGCGAAGGTTCTTCAAGTTACTAAAGGACCTGCGGTAACAAGATATGAATTGCAGCCAAGTGCTGGCGTTAAAGTATCAAAAATAGTTAATCTCTCAGATGATATAGCACTTAGTTTAGCTGCCTCAGGGGTAAGAATTGAAGCGCCTATACCTGGAAAGTCTGCGGTAGGAATTGAGGTTCCAAATAAAGTTATAACTGCTGTATTTCTAAGAGAGGTTTTAGATGAGGAAAAGTTTAAGTCAAGTAGTAGCAGTGTAGCCTTTGCAATAGGAAAAGATATTGCAGGACAATGTGTTGTGGCAGATTTGAGTAAGATGCCTCATTTACTTATAGCAGGTGCAACAGGTTCAGGTAAATCAGTGTGTATAAATACACTGATAATGAGTATATTGTATAAATATTCACCATCAGAAGTATCTCTTTTAATGATTGACCCTAAGGTTGTAGAATTAAGCGTTTATAATGGGATACCTCACTTATTAATCCCTGTAGTTACAGATCCTAAAAAAGCTGCTGGAGCTCTTAATTGGGCTGTAAATGAAATGACTAGAAGATATAAATTGTTTGCTGAAACTGGAGTAAGAAATATTCAATCATATAATACGCTAATGGAAAAAGGTGAAACAGAAGAAAAGTTACCTTATATAGTTATAATAGTAGATGAATTAGCTGACTTAATGATGGTATGTCCAAATGACGTTGAAGAATATATTGCAAGATTAGCTCAAATGGCTAGAGCTGCTGGTATGCATTTAGTATTAGCAACCCAAAGACCATCTGTAGATGTAATAACAGGGGTAATAAAGGCAAACATTCCATCTAGAATTTCTTTTGCTGTATCATCGCAAATTGACTCAAGGACAATACTTGATTCATCTGGAGCTGAAAAACTTCTTGGAAAAGGAGATATGTTATTTTATCCAGTTGGAGAATCTAAACCTCAAAGAATACAAGGGGCTTTTATAAGTGAAGAAGAGGTGGAAAAAGTAGTATCATCAATTAAATCTGAAATGGAAGAGGCTAATTATGATGAGCAAATAATTGAACATATAAATAGTGAAAGCTCTTCTAATGGTAATTCGTCAAATGATGAAGATGCAGATGAGCTACTAGATGAAGCAATAAAGGTTGTAGTAGAGAGTGGTCAAGCGTCAGCTTCATATATACAAAGAAGACTTAGAATTGGATTTAATAGAGCGGCAAGAATAATAGAGCAACTTGAAGAAAGAGAGATTATTACTAAAAAAGATGGCTCAAAACCGAGACAAGTATTAATAACTAGAGAAGAAATAGAAGATTTTTAGATAAAATACTTGTTTTAAGTTAAAAAGAGATTTAAAATTAAATTTGTAATTTATTACTTAAGCACAGGAGGAGTTGTTTTGACAAAATATAAAGTAGGCTTAGTTAGCTTAGGTTGTGACAAAAATAGGGTTGATTCTGAAATTATATTGGGACAAATGAAAACAAATTATGATTTCACTAATGATCCAAAAGAAGCTCATATAATAATTGTAAATACTTGTGGATTTATAGAAAAAGCAAAACAAGAATCTATTGATACAATTTTAGAAATGGCTAAATATAAAAATAAATATAATTGTAAGTTGTTAATTGCAACAGGATGTTTAACTCAGAGGTATTCAAAAGAATTAAGTGAACTTATGCCAGAGATAGATATAATGCTAGGAGTTAATGACTATAAAAAAATTAATGAGCATATTTCTAATTACATTGAAAATGAACAAAAAATATTATCCGTAGATTACTCAGATAACAATATAAATGAAGGAGAAAGAGTAATAACTACAGATAAAAGTACTGCATACTTAAGGATTGCAGAAGGTTGTGATAATTTCTGTACTTACTGTATTATACCTAAAATAAGAGGCAAATTTAGAAGTAGATCAATAGAAAGTATCATAGCAGAAGCAGAAAAATTAGTTAAAAATGGCGTTAAAGAAATTATATTAGTGGCCCAAGATACAACTAGATATGGGGTTGATATATATAATGGAGAAAAGAAATTACCTACCCTTTTGAAGAAGCTATGCACAATTGAAGGGCTTAAATGGATAAGAATCATGTACTGTTACCCAGAAGAAATAACGGAAGAACTTATAGAGGTAATGGCAACTGAAGAAAAGATATGTAAGTATATAGATCTTCCTATTCAACATATTTCTAATAAAATATTAAAGCTAATGGGAAGAAAGACAACAAAAGAAACTATAACAAATAAGATAGATTCACTTAGAAAAGCTATGCCAAGCATTACACTAAGAACTTCTTTGATAGTTGGATTCCCAGGAGAATCTGATGAAGATTTTGAAGAACTAAAGAGTTTCTTAAAAGAGTATAAACTTGAAAAAGTAGGTGTATTTAAATACTCACAAGAAGAGGATACTCCAGCTGCTAATATGAAGGAGCAGATTTCTGAAGAGGTAAAAGATTTAAGAGAAAAAGAGCTCATGATTTTACAACAAGAAATTTCAACTGAAATAAACAAATTGAAAGTTGGAAGAATTTATGATATTCTTGTAGAAGGATATGATGGAGAATTTTATTCGGCTAGAAGTGAAGAATTAGCACCAGATATCGATGGAAATATACTTATAAAAGGAAAAGACATTGAGATAGGACAGTACTTAAAAGCTAAGATAACTGAGGCTTTGGAATATGATTTACTAGGGGTTGTTTGTGATGAATCTTGCTAATAGATTAACTATTATTAGAATTTTTTTAGTTCCTATATTTTTAATTTTTATTGCACTTAAAATTGATTATGGAACATTTATAGCAACATTTATATTCATTTTGGCATCTTTAACAGATAAGCTAGATGGATATATAGCTAGAAGTAGAAATCAAATAACTACATTTGGGAAATTTATGGATCCTTTAGCAGATAAACTTTTAGTAACATCTGCATTAATCTCACTTGTTGAGTTACAAGTAATGCCGGGTTGGGCAGCTGTTATAATAATCGCAAGAGAATTTGCTATTTCTGGATTAAGAACTATTGCCGCTAGTGATGGTGTTGTTATTGCAGCATCTTGGTGGGGAAAAATTAAAACAGTAATTCAGATTATAGCAATCATAGCTCTACTACTAAAAGTAAATATAAATAATTCACAGATATTATTAGAAAAATTTACTGCTAATAATGTATTACATGGGTTATATGTTTATTTACCTGAAGTTTTGTTATATATTGCAGTTGTAATAACAATATTATCTGGGGTTGATTATTTTAATAAAAATAAACATACTATTAATACGAATAAGTAGAATAAAATAAATAAATATGGTCTATAATTCTAATAAAAGTTCCAACTAATAATTGGAACTTTTATGTTATATATGTTGACATTAAATAATATGTATTTTATAATATAAATAGAACAAATGTTCGTGAAAGGATGAGATTTAATGGCTAATTTAGATACGGAAAAACTTAAGGCTATAGAAGCCGCTATGGGACAAATAGAGAAACAATTTGGAAAAGGTTCAATTATGAAATTAGGCGAAAATCATGGAATGAGTGTTGATTCTATTTCAACAGGTTGCTTAGACCTAGATATTGCTTTAGGCATAGGTGGTGTTCCAAGAGGAAGAATTATTGAAATATACGGACCTGAGAGTTCAGGTAAAACAACGGTTGCATTACATATTGTAGCTGAAGCTCAAAAGTTAGGTGGAGCTGTAGGGTTTATAGATGCTGAACATGCTTTGGATCCTAGCTATGCTAAGAATTTAGGTGTTGATACAGAAAACTTAATAGTATCTCAACCTGATACTGGTGAACAAGCGCTAGAAATAGCAGAAGCTCTAGTTCGTTCAGGGGCTATTGATGTAATAGTAGTAGACTCTGTAGCAGCTTTAGTACCAAGAGCGGAAATAGAAGGAGAAATGGGAGATGCCCACGTTGGATTGCAAGCAAGATTAATGTCTCAAGCATTAAGAAAATTAGCGGGAAGTATTAGCAAATCTAAGTGTGTAGCTATATTTATAAACCAATTAAGAGAAAAAGTTGGTATAATGTTTGGAAATCCTGAAACAACACCAGGAGGAAGAGCACTTAAATTTTATGCATCAGTAAGAATGGACGTTAGAAGAATTGATTCAATAAAGCAAGGTGAAAATGTTGTTGGTAACAGAACAAGAGTTAAGGTTATTAAAAACAAAGTAGCTCCACCGTTTAGAAATGCAGAATTTGATATAATGTATAATGAAGGTATATCTAGAGAGGGTAACTTAATAGATGTAGGAGTAAAAGAAGGTATCATTCAAAAAAGTGGTGCATGGTTTTCTTATGGCGAAGCAAGACTTGGCCAAGGACGAGAAAATGCTAAACAATCATTAAAAGAAAACCCAGATTTAGCATTAGAAATAGATAATAAAATTAGAGAAAAATATGGTCTTCCTTTAACTGAAGTTAAAAAGGTTAAAAAGCCTGAAACTGAAAAAATAGAAAAAAAAGTTGAAAATAAATAAATCGCATTGCGATTTATTTATTTTTTTGCTTATTTTTATTTAAAAATAGGTAATAATAAAGATGTAGTAACTTTTATAGTAAAGGATACTGCTTGACATAAGAAAAAAATTGCTATACAATAATAACAAATACTGGTTTATCATATTACTAAACAACAGTTAGAATTTAATATGACATCTTTTTACGCTATCTTATTTTTATTTAATATATTATATTTTGAAGATTGCGAAGGAGGTGTTTGTATGGAAATGAAACTTATTTTAATAGATATAGTGGTTCTAGCTTGTTTAGCTGGATTGCAATATATAGTAATCAATAAAGTTTCAAGAAATAAAATTGATAATTTAGAAAAAGAAGCAAATGATCTTTTGGAGAATTCCAAAAAAGAAGTAGATTCCTTAAGAAAAGAAGCTATTTTAGAGGCTAAAGAAGAGGTTCATAGATTAAGAACTGACTTCGAAAAGGAATCAAGAGAAAGAAGAAATGAAGTACAAAGATTAGAGAGAAGATTAATCCAAAGAGAGGAAGCTCTTGATAAAAAGGGTGAAATCTTAGAAAAGAAAGACGAAACAATTAATAAAAGATTACAAGACATTGATTTAATGGAAGTAAATGCTCAAGAAATTTTAGTTAAAAGAAGACATGAATTAGAAAAGGTTTCTGGATTATCATCTGAAGAAGCGAAACAAATTCTTCTTGATGAAATTAGTAGAGAAATCAAACATGAAAGTGCAATGATGATAAAAGATGTAGAAATGAAAGCTAAAGAAGAGGCTGATAAAAAAGCTAGAGAAATAATTACTACAGCTATTCAAAGATGTGCAGCAGATCATGTTTCTGAAACAACAGTACATGTAGTGGCGCTTCCAAATGATGAAATGAAAGGTAGAATAATAGGAAGAGAAGGTAGAAATATAAGAACCTTAGAAACCTTAACTGGAGTAGATTTAATAATTGATGACACTCCTGAGGCGGTAATACTTTCTAGTTTCGACCCGATAAGAAGAGAAGTTGCAAGAATAGCATTAGAAAAATTGATAGTAGATGGAAGAATTCATCCTGCTAGAATTGAAGAAATGGTAGAAAGAGCTACTAAAGATGTCGAAAACGATATAAAGGAAGAGGGAGAACAAGCTACCTTTGAAACAGGGGTACATGGTTTACATCCTGAGATTATTAAATTGTTAGGTAGATTAAAATACAGAACAAGTTATGGTCAAAATGTTTTAAAACATTCCATAGAAGTTGCTTATTTAGCAGGTTTAATGGCTTCGGAATTAGGCTTAGATGTAAATATAGCAAGAAGAGCTGGATTATTACATGATATAGGTAAAGCAGTGGATCAAGAATATGAAGGACCACATGCTTTAATAGGTGGAGACCTAGCTAAGAAGTATCATGAATCCCCAGTGATAGTAAACGCTATTGCTGCTCATCATGGAGATGTGGAAATGATATCTCTAGAGGCAATATTAGTTCAGGCTGCAGATGCTATATCAGCAGCGAGACCTGGTGCTAGAAGAGAAACTTTAGAAGCTTATATAAAGAGATTAGAAAAATTAGAAGAGATTGCAAACTCATATGAAGGTGTAGAAAAGTCATATGCCATTCAAGCTGGAAGAGAGATTAGAATTATGGTTAAACCAGATCAAGTCGATGATGCTGTGGCTATTGAAATGGCACGTAATATCGTAAAAAACATAGAAGAACAGCTAGAATATCCTGGCCAAATTAAAATAAATGTAATTAGAGAGACACGTGCTGTGGAATACGCAAAATAATCGATAGAAAATACATTTTGTTAAAACAAAATGTATTTTTTTTAAAATTATTTATAATAAAAGAAGGAATTTTAAAATACATATAGAATATATATTAAGGGAAAGAAATAATAGTTAACTTCTAATGTAAACGTATGCGGGTACATTATTAATCTAGGAGGTCAAAATAATGGAAGTATTAAAAGTTTCAACAAAATCTAATCCAAATTCAGTAGCGGGGGCTTTAGCGGCAATAATAAAGGAGAAAAATATCGTAGAAATTCAAGCAGTAGGTGCAGGTGCTATAAATCAAGCTGTTAAAGCTATAGCTATTGCTAGAGGATTTGTTGCGCCAAGTGGAAAAGATATAGTATGTGTTCCGGCATTCACAGATATAATAATAGATGGTGAAGAAAGAACAGCCATAAAATTAATTATTCAACCAAGATAACAAAGAGACAACCCCTTTATGGGGTTTTTTTAATTTTATTAATAATTATGGAATATTTACATCTATCTAATAAAATGATATATTTTTATTATAAAGATATAGAAAATAGGTGAAGATTATGAAGTATGCTGACTTGCATATTCACTCTACATATTCCGATGGCAATTTAACGCCAGAAGAAATTATAAATATAGCAATTGAAAGAAATGTAAAATACATTTCTATAACAGACCATGACACATTGTCTTCACAATATATTACTAAATACCACTATTCAGACATAGACATAATTCCAGGTATAGAATTTTCCACTGAGTATGAAGATGATATAGAGATACATATATTAGGTTATTGTATAGATGTAGATAACCCTACTCTTAAAAATGTTGTAGAAAAGCTTAAGGCTTCAAGAGTAAAAAGAGTAGAAAGTATTATAACAAAATTAAAAGATATAGGGATAAATATAGATATAAATGATTTATGTGTAAATAGCATATCTACACTTGGAAGATCTCATATAGCTCAGTTGTTAGTTAAAAAAGGATACAGCGAGAATTTTAAATTAGCTTTTAAGAATTATTTGATTGAAGGAAAGGCTGGATTTGTTAAAAGAGAAAAAATATACTATAAGGAAGTTTTGGATATCATAAAAAAATCAGGAGGTATAGCGGTTTTAGCTCATCCTGGCGATATACCAAGACAAATGGAATTAGATAATCTATTTAAAAGATTGAAATGTCATGGTTTAAGTGGTGTAGAAATATATCATCCAAGTCATAATAAGGAGAAGATAAATACTTTTTATAATCTAGCAAAAAAACACAAGCTTATAATAACTGGTGGGAGTGACTGTCATTCAATAAGCAATAAAAATTCAAGTCTTATAGGTCAATATGGGGTAAATGAAATACATTTAAATAAATTATTACATTTAGACAAAAGATATGGAGGTAAAATATGAAATTATCGCAAAAAGGGGAGCAATTATCGCCATCAATAACTTTGGCTATAACTGCTAAGGCTAAAGAAATGAAAAGTCGTGGGGTTGATGTAGTAAGTTTTGGTGTTGGAGAGCCGGATTTTAATACACCTTCTAATATTATTAAGGCAGCTATAAAGGCTATGGAAGAAGGCAAAACGAAATATACGCCAGCAGCTGGTATATCTGAACTAAAAAAAGCTATAATTAAGAAATTAAAAGAAGATAATGACTTAATTTATAATGAATCACAGGTAATCATATCTACAGGAGCAAAGCAATGTTTAGCTAATTTGTTTTTATCAATTTTAAATCCAGGTGATGAAGTTTTATTACCTGTTCCCTATTGGGTTAGTTATCCGGAGCTTGTAAAACTTGCAGATGGTAAGCCTGTGTTTGTTGAGTGTTTACAAGAAGATGGATATAAGTTTAATATAAATATTTTAGAAAAATATGTTACAGAGAAAACAAAAGCCATTCTTATAAATTCACCTAATAATCCTACAGGAACTATATATACTAAAGAAGAATTAATAGAGCTTAGTGAATTTGCAAAAAAACATGATTTGTTTATAATAGCGGACGAAATATATGAAAAATTAATCTATGGAGATTATAAACATATTAGTATTGGAAGTTTAAGTGAGGATGCTTACAATAGAACTATTGTTATAAATGGAATGTCTAAGTCTTATGCAATGACAGGGTGGAGAGTTGGATATGCAGCAGGGCCAAAAGAAGTTATTAAGATTATGAGTAGTATACAAAGTCATATGACATCAAATGTGTCTACTATAGGCCAATATGCTGCATTAGAAGCGCTTGAAGGTCCACAAGATGAATTACATGACATGATAGAAGTTTTTCATAGTAGAAGAGATTTAATGGTGAAATTATTAGATGATATAAATGATCTAGATTATATATATCCTCAAGGAGCTTTTTATGTAATGGTGGATATTAAAAAATTAATAGGTAAGTCTATTGATTCCGTTGTTATAAAAGATTCTTTGACTTTTTCAGATATGCTCTTAGAAAAAGAGAAGGTAGCAGTAGTTCCAGGGATAGGTTTTGGACTAGAAAACTACATTAGATTATCTTATGCTACTTCAAACGATGCCATAATGGAAGGAATAAAAAGAATAAAATCATTTACATTGGCTTTAAATTAAGCAATATTTTAATTTATAGTGTTGAAATTAACTACAAAACAATATATAATGAAATAAGTTATTGATAAACATAACGAAATAAATGCAAAGAGGTGAATTAGATGGTAGTTAAAGAAGTTTTAGTAAAAAACGCTACTGGATTACATGCAAGACCAGCTACTTTATTAGTAAAGAAGGCTTCATCTTTTAAGTCTGATGTTCAAATCGAGTATAATGGAAAAAAAGCAAACGTTAAAAGTTTAATTGGAGTATTATCTTTAGGAGTTACTAAAGATGCTTTAGTAAAAGTTATAGCTTCAGGCGATGACGAAACTTTAGCAGTAGAAGAAGTTGTTAAATTAATAGAAACTTTAGAAGAATAATAAAAAAGGTTCGTATAGAACCTTTTTTTATTGCTCTCTTTTTAATATCATTTTACTTCTAAAAACTAGTGCGACTAAATTTAATCCTGAAACAAATACTATAATATATATTATGCGTTCTAATAATGGGGCAAATCCAAATAGATAATGAACAAGGTTGAAGTTACATAGACCGTATAACCCCCAATTGATAGAGCCTATAATAACAAATAAAAAAGAAAGTTTGTCTAATAGATTAACTTTATACATATAACCATCTCCCATAATATAATATATGTTTAATTTATATTCATGAAAAAATAGTAATATAACTGATATTTTTTATAAAATATGATATAATAAAATGCGAACTAAAATTAATAAAATAACAAATACATTCGTATGGAGGTTTTTATGACTAGAACTGATTTATACAGTACACCATTAAATTCAAGATATGCATCTAAGGAGATGAGTTTTTTATTCTCAGATGATATGAAGTTTACTACATGGAGAAAACTTTGGGTTGCATTAGCTGAATGTGAAAAGGAATTAGGCCTTAATATAACTGAAGAACAAGTTAACGAATTAAAGGCTAATATATATAATATAAACTATGAGGAAGCTATAAAAAGAGAAAAAGAAGTGAGACATGACGTTATGAGTCATGTATATGCATATGGACTGCAATGTCCTTCTGCTAAAGGAATAATACATTTAGGGGCTACATCATGTTATGTAGGTGATAATACTGATGTTATAATAATGAAGGAAGCTTTATTATTAATAAAGAAAAAGATTGTAAGTGTTTTAGCGCTGCTTAAAGAATTTTCTTTAAAATATAAAAATATGCCTACACTAGGATTTACACATTTTCAACCTGCTCAGTTAACTACAGTAGGGAAAAGAGCAACTTTGTGGATGCAGGATTTGGTTATGGATGTTGAAAATATAGATCATGTATTAAGCACATTGAAGCTTAGAGGAGTTAAAGGTACAACTGGAACTCAAGCTAGCTTTATGACTCTATTTGAAGGTGATGAAAGTAAGGTTAAAGCTTTAGATGTTATGGTAGCTAAAAGAATGGGTTTTGAGAAAAGTTATGGAGTAACAGGTCAAACTTACCCAAGAAAATTAGACTCTATAGTTTTAAATACATTATCAGAAGTTGCGCAAAGTGCATATAAATTCTCTAATGATTTAAGACTTTTACAAAGCATGAAGGAAGTAGAGGAGCCTTTTGAAAAAAATCAAATAGGATCATCAGCTATGGCTTATAAAAGAAATCCTATGAGATCGGAAAGAATAGGAGCTTTAGCAAGATATGTAATAGTAGATTCATTAAATCCAGCAGTTACTGCAGCTACTCAATGGTTTGAAAGAACTTTAGATGACTCTGCAAATAAAAGAATAGCAGTAGCAGAAGCATTTTTAGCTTTAGATGGAGTGTTAAATCTATATATGAATATATCTGAAGGTATGGTGGTTTATGACAAGGTAATAGCGGCTCATGTAAATAATGAATTACCTTTTATGGCGACTGAAAACATAATGATGGAAGCTGTTAAAAAAGGTGGAGATAGACAGGAATTACATGAAAAGATAAGAGGTTATTCTATGGAAGCTTCTCAAAGAGTAAAAGGAGAAGGGTTAAATAATGATTTAATAGATAGAATAATAGCTGATGGTGGTTTTGGGTTAACTGAAAATGAAATTAGAGATATAATAGATCCTAATAAGTTTATTGGAAGATCTCCAAGTCAAGTAGAAGAGTTTATAGAAGAGTACATAAATCCTATATTAGAAAACAATTCTGAAGGGCTTAATTTAAAAGCTGAAATAAATGTTTAGATGAAGTAGAGGAGAAGACTGTTAATTAGTCTTCTCCTTATTTTTTTCTTTTAAGGTTTTAATTTCTGATTTTAATTTCTCGATTTCATTATCTTTTTCGCTTAATGAGAACTTTAATTCGGTGGAAATCTTTAAATCATAATACTTTTCTAAACTTTCTTTAAGTTCATCAGCTGTAAGTTTTTTTTCTCTTTGAAATTCATCTTTCATTTTAGATATTTCTTCTTTGTTAGTGGATTTTATAGTAGTAATTTCGTCTTTGGCTTGGGTTAAAGAGGATTGTAAAAACTCTAATTTACTTTCTATAGAGTTTATATATAGATTCTTTTCTATGATAGTATTGTTTGATGAATTTATCTTTTCCTGAAGATCTTTACTTAAGATTTCATATTCTTTTGCTTTGATATTTTCTTCTTCTAGCTCTTTTATTTTAAAAGATAAAGCCTCATTATCTTTTGTTATTTTATTTATAAGAAACTTATTCTGAGCTTGCATTTCATCATAAACTTTTAGTGAAGTTTCTTTTTTGTTTAAGGATTCCTTGAGTTCTAAAAATTCTTCTTGTAATTTTTCATTTTTATCTTTTAGTTTTTTTAATTCTTTATTTAGTGAAATAATTATATTGCTTTTTTCCTCTAAGTCTTTATTAAATTCTGTTTTAAATCTTTCTTCTTCGGTTAAATTGATTTCTAAAGAAGTTAAATACAAATTTTGTATTCTAGAAATGTATTCCTCGAAAATTTCAATTTCTTTTTTTCTATCCTTAAAAACTTCTTTTGCTTCCTTTAGTTCAAACACATGTAATAAGTTTGCTAAACATTGTTCTTGTGTCATTCCATGTGTTTCAGCTGTTTCTCTAAATGATTTTATAGTTTCTTCTGATAATCTAAATGTTGTCGCCTTTATTTCTCCCATAATACGCCTCCTGTAATACATATAAATACATTGTAATATATGTGTATTACAAAAGGCAAGTTTAATTAAAGAAATTGATTTGAAAATTCGATTAAACGTAAAAATTTACTATGATTTTAAGCTAAAAATATATTCCTGGAAGAATAACGTCGCTAAATGCTTATTTAGCGACATATTTTGCTTGAAAAAAGGGCTAAAAAGGTATAAAATACTAATTATTAAGGCGACAAAGGAGAAAATTTAATGAAATATGATATAAATATAGCTTACGATGATAATATTCCTGAATTATTAGCTGATTTTCTAAATTATCTAAGTACAATTAGAGGGAAATCTCCTAATACTATTGATGGCTACAGAATTGACATTATGATGTTTTTTAAGTTTATAGCAATATATAAAGGTAAAGCTCATAAGAATACTGAGTTTAATGAGGTTGATTTAAGTTTTATAGATGAGGCTTTTATAAATAGTATAAAACTTTCGGATTTGTATGCATTTGTTTCATTTGCAGAAAAACAACGAGAAAACGGAACTTATGCTAGGGCTAGAAAAGTGGCTGCTTTAAAGTCTTTTTTTAATTTTTTATCAGGAAAACAAGGAATAGTTAGAAATAATCCAGCTAAGGAGTTAGAATCTCCAAAACTTAATAAACGCCACCCTGTTTATTTAACCTTGGATGAGTCTATTAAGCTTTTGAATTCTATGGATAGAAGTTATAAATTTTATGCTAGAGATTACTGCATGATAACTATATTTTTAAATTGCGGAGTGCGTGTTTCAGAGCTTTGTGGTATAAATATATCTAAAATTAAGGGAGATATATTAACTATTATAGGAAAAGGTAATAAAGAAAGAACAGTTTATTTAAACGAAGCATGCATTAAAGCTTTAGATTCTTATATGATAGAAAGAAAAAAAATAAAGAATATATCCGAGAATGACAATGATGCTCTCTTTATAAGTTCCAAGGGAACGAGAATAAATAAAAGAAGCGTCGAAAGAATAGTAAAAAAATATACTATAGAAGCTGGATTAACTGAGCAAAAATACACTCCTCATAAATTACGCCACACTGCTGCTACTCTCATGTATAAGCATGGAAATGTAGATATAAGAAGCCTTCAAAGCATTTTAGGTCATGATAGCATATCTACAACTCAGATATATACTCATGTTGATGATGAGGTTTTAAGAGAAGCTGTAAAACAAAATCCTTTATCAAAGTTATAAACATCCGCTCTGTAAAAGTTTTTCTATTAAAAAAAATTCATTAGATGCATTACCAAAATGTGTCCATAAAATTATACTAACACCAACCATTATGTTTAATAAGAAGTTAAATAGTTAAATAGAAAAGTAGTTAAATAGAAAACCAGAAAACTTCTTAAAAATAAAGGATAAAGAGACTTATTAAAATCTCTTTATCCTAATTAATCCTGGGTAAATCTCCTCTGAGTTTTCTTCTAATGCAATATCATCATCTAAAATATTTTGAACATCATCTATATACTCAATGTGATCCCATGCATCTTCGTACTCTTCTTCTTCCAAAAAGCTTGATTCATCAAAAACTTCTACGCTATCTTCTTGATCATCTATTTCTTCTTTAAGGGATTCACTAGCTTTTATTGAAGTTTCTTCAGATACTTTAGCAATTTCTTCGATTTTAATTGCCCTGATGTCTACTCCCTCAGCTTCTAAACATTTTCCGCAATTATTACAAATTTTATTTGAATTATATATACAATTATCGTCATCTGCAAATTCAGAATCATTAAAAACATTAGTCTTATCCATTATAATTCTCCTTTTATTTTATTACAAACTAGATTATATCAAATTAGCATAAACTAATCAAATTAACTTATGGGAACATAGGTTTGAATATTTGAAATACGTATGTTATAATAGGAATCAGTTAGAGAGGTGTTAATAATGACAAGGGATAAACAATCAGAAATATATAAATTTCTTAAAACCTATACTGAAAACAAAGGATACCCACCGTCTGTAAGAGAAATATGTGAGGCTGTAGATTTAAAGTCAACCTCAACTGTTCATGGTCATCTTAAGAGACTTGAGAAAAAGGGTTTTATTAAAAGGGATCCTACTAAGCCAAGAGCTTTAGAGATTGTTGAATTAAATTCAGCTAAGAGAGAAATGCTTAACATACCTATAGTTGGTAAGGTTACTGCTGGAACTCCTATATTAGCTACACAAAATATAGAGGATTCATTTCCTATACCTATTGAATATATAAAACATGATAGAGAATTATTTATGCTTAAGGTTTCTGGTGAAAGTATGATTGAAGCTGGAATTAATGATGGTGATTTAGCTATAATTGAACAATGTACTACTGCTTTAAACGGAGATATTATAGTTGCATTAATAGAAAATGAAGCCACTATAAAGAGATTTTTTAAGGAAAAAGATCATATAAGATTGCAACCTGAAAATAAAACTATGGATCCTATTATAGTTGATAATTGTGCTATATTAGGTAAACTTGTTGGATTATTTAGAGCATATTAAAAACTGGCATTAAGCCAGTTTTTATTTTTTATAAAAATATATCTAATTTATTGATAATACCTTTGATAAAGCTATAAGTACACCTATTTTAGCGTGATCAAAGGTTAAACCACCTTGAAGGTATGCAATGTATGGCTCTCTTATTGGTGCATCAGCAGACAATTCTATACTTGATCCTTGAATAAAAGCACCAGCTGCCATTATAACTTGGTCATTATATCCTGGCATATCCCATGGCTCACACTCTAAAAATGAATCTATAGGAGATCCTTTTTGTATTCCCTTACAGAAAGCAATAAGCTTTTCTTTGTTTCCGAATTTTATAGCTTGAATTATATCACTTCTTTTGTCATTAAACTTAGGAAGTACTTCAAATCCAGCAAGTTCGAATATTCTTGAACAGAAAATAGCTCCTTTTAGTGCTTCAATTGCTATATGTGGGGCTAAAAACAATCCTTGATATAGACTTCTCATTACGCCAAAAGTAGAACCGCACTCCCCTCCTATTCCAGGAACAGTTAGTCTGTATGAAGCTTGAGTAACGTATTCTTCTCTACCTGCTATATACCCTCCTGTTGGAGCAATTCCGCCACCTATATTTTTGATTAATGAACCTGCTATTAAATCTGCACCTATTTCTGTAGGCTCTTTAGTATCTATAAATTCTCCATAGCAATTATCAACAAAAACAATTACTTCATTTTTTACATTCTTAATGAACTTTATAGCCTTTTCTAAGGCATCTAAACTAAAAGAATTTCTCCAACCATAACCTGTACTTCTTTGTAAGTGTACTAATTTTATAGAAGAATCTTCTTTTAATATTTTTTCTATCTCAGTGTAATTAAAATCTCCAGATTCAGTTAAGTCAATTTGTTTATAATTTACTCCATATTCTTTTAAAGAACCTATCTTTTTGGTTTCATCAAGACCTATTATATTATGTAAGGTATCATATGGTGTTCCTGTTACGGCAAGCATAGTGTCATTTGGACGAAGATTACCGAATAAGGCTGTACCTATCGCGTGAGTTCCATTTACAAAGTGTGGTCTTACTAGAGCACTTTCTGCCTTAAATATGTGTGCATATACCTTATCTAGAGCATCTCTCCCAATGTCTCCATAACCATAACCAGAAGAATTGGTAAAATGAGAGTCGCTTATTCTTTCTTCTTGAAGAGCTTTTAAGACTTTGATTTGGTTATACTCTCTTATCTCATCATAGATTTTAAATTGATCTTGAATATCCACTATTGTTTTATTATATAGATTTATAGTTTCTTCACTTATATTATATTGGCTCTTTATATATTCTATTGTTAAATCTAACATTTATATCCTCCGTTTTTTAAATACTTCATCAAATAAAAGCTCTCTATGCACTGCATAGAGAGTATATATTATACATTCTCGTTATTAAATAAAATTATTTTTGCAGGGTTTATAGTTGAAATGGCATGCTTATATATCATCATCTGCTTTCCATCACAATCTAAAATTACAGTAAATGCATCAAAACCTTTAACGTATCCTTTTAATTGAAAGCCATTTGTAAGGTATACAATTACAGCTATTTTATTTTTTCTTGCGCCATTTAAGAAGATATCTTGCAAGTTATTATTTTGCTTATTCATATAAACTCATCCTCCATATTTCCATAAGAAATTAATTCTATTATACTCTTAAGATTGTATTATGTCACCAGTTATTTTGTTAACAATATCTATATCACCATTAAAAGTATCCTTATCTATAAATATAGATCTAGGATCTTTTCGAAACCAAGTAAGTTGTCTTTTTGCATAGTTTCTACTTCCTTGTTTAATTGATTCTATAGCAAATTCTAAAGAGGTTTTGTTATTAAGGTGATCTAGAAGCTCTTTATATCCAATACCTTTCATTGACTGCGTATCACTTGTTAATCCCATGTTTTTTAGAGTTTTAACTTCATCAAGAAGACCTTTTGACATCATAAGATCTACTCTATAATTTATTCTTTCATAAAGAGTAGCTCTATCCATATTCAAAACATAATAATGTAAATCATAATCACAGTTATATATACCTTCTCCTAGATTATAAGATGAAAAAGATTTTCCTGTTAAATGATATACTTCTAAAGCGCGAATTACCCTCTTTACATTATTATAGTGAATCTGCTCTGAGGATATTGGGTCTACTTCTTTTAGCATATTGTGAAGATACTGATTTCCATGCTCTTCTGATAGCTTAAGTAGATGTTCTCTATACTCATCATCTTTTTCACTTTCAGTAAAAGTCATATCACAAATTATAGAATTTATATATAATCCAGTACCACCAACTATTATAGGTAACTTCCCTCTAGAATAGATATCTTCCATACTCTTTAGGCACATATCTTTAAAATCTGAAACTGAAAATTCTTCTCTAGGATCAAGAAAGTCTATTAAATAGTGAGGAATATCATCCATTTCTTCTTTGGATATTTTTGCTGAACCTATATCCATGTATTTATAGATTTGCATGGAGTCAGCTGAAATTATCTCTCCGTTTAATTCTTTTGCAAGTTTAATAGCTATATCACTCTTCCCAACTGCTGTAGGACCACCTATAACTAATAATTTCTTTTTGTTTGTTTTATTCATTTTAGGTAACTCTCCTAAATCTTTTTTCAAGTTCATAATTTGATATTTTTATTATTGTTGGCCTTCCATGAGGACAATGATAAGGATCTTTCATGTATCTCATAAGGTTTATAAGTTCTTTCATTTCTTCTAAGGTTAACTCATTATTAGCCTTTACAGCAGACTTACAAGATAATGTTGCTATTTTGTTATATTTTACTTCTAAGGTAGTGCCGCTTCCTAAGGCTTTAAGGTTATCTAGAATACTTAAAAATAGGCCCTTAGGATCTAGTTTACCTAAAAAGTACGGAACCTCTTTTATAGCAATGGTATTTACACCAAAGGGTTCGCAGGTGAATCCAGCATCTTCAAAAACTTTTAAATTATCTTCATAATAAACATAATCATCTAAAGTAAGCTGGATTACAGAAGGAATTAATAGAGGCTGAATCTCTACTTCCTTATTCTTTATAGAATCATAATACTTTTCAAAGAGATACTTCTCATGAGCTGCATGCTGATCTACAATATAGAGATTTTCATTATATTCACATAGTATATAGGTTTTGTTATATTGCCCTATAACCCTATAAGGTGGCAGCTTAGGCTCTGGTACTGTATCTATATAGTTAGGCTCTTTATGTATAGGTACAGTAGTGCTAGATTCGTAGGATTCATTAATCTCTTTTATTTCTGGTTTTACACTTTTAAGATCTACAGGTAATTCAACTGATTTTTGCTCTGTATAAGTTTCCGAAGAATATTCAGGATATACGGGCTTAGCAACCTCTGGAACTATTTTAGGAATAATTTCACTGAAAGAAGAGGTATCTTCAAAGTGTACATTTTCATATATTTCTTCTTTTGAAACTTCATCATTCATAAAAGAAGCTTTTACATTTTCTTTTAAAGCATTATGAACTGCATCAAAAACCACCTTGTATAGAATTCTCTCATCTTTAAATTTAATCTCTGCTTTAGTTGGATGTATATTTACATCAATAAATTCAGGATAAGTTTCTATATATACTACAAAAAAAGGAAACTTATTAACTGTAGCAAAGGACTTAAAAGCATTTTCTATCGAAGCTGTGATAGTTTTATTTTTTATATATCTTCCATTAATAAAAATACTTTGATTATTTCGGCTTCCTCTTGCAATCTCTTCTTTTCCAACGAAACCATGAACCGTTATTATATCTGTAGAAGCTTCAAAGGAAACTAAGTTTTCTAAAATATTTTTCCCATAAATGGTTCTAAGAACATCTTCTTCTTTTTCACTTCCGAAAGTTTGAAAAGCCTTTTTCCCGTTCATAATCAAAGTAAAGGCTACACTAGGATTAGCTATAGCAATCCTAGTTAATATATCATTAATTAAAGCACTCTCTCTTGATTGAGATTTCATAAATTTTTTTCTAGCGGGTACATTAAAGAATAAATCTCTAACCTCTATATAGGTTCCTTTATTTACTCCACTCTCCACAATATGATCTATACTTCCCCCAGTTAAAGATATTTCAACTCCAATATCATCTGAGGAAGTTTTAGATTTTAGTATGGTTTTAGATATAGAGGCAATAGATGCTAATGCCTCTCCTCTAAAGCCCAAGGTAATTATATTATATATATCCTCTACTTCTTTAATTTTAGAGGTTGCGTGAGGTAAGAAGGCTTTTGATATGTCTTCTTTGTGAATACCATCACCATCATCTATAACTTTTATAAGAGTTTCTCCGCCATTTTCTATTTCAACTATAATATTTTTGCTAGAAGCATCTATAGAATTTTCTACTAATTCCTTAACTACAGAAAAAGGTCTTTCTACTACTTCACCAGCAGCTATTTTATTTGAAGTTTGTGAATCTAATATATTTATTCTTTTCAAAGGGAGAAACACCTCCTTTATTTTAAAAGTTCTTTAGCTTCTTTAATAATATTGTGTAGACTATTCATTGCATCCATTGGAGTCATATTTAATATATCAAGGTTAGCTAATTTGCTTAACATCCCATCTTTAGCCAAGGACTCAAAATCCATCTGCATGGAAGTATCTACATTATTTTTTGATTTAGCTTTAGGTTTTTCTTTAGGTTCGATTTTAGCTTTTGAGGTTTGATTTTTTTCTAAACCTTCAAGTATATCTTTGGCTCTTTCTATAACTTCAGTAGGTAAACCAGCTAATTTTGCAACCTCTATTCCATAAGATTGATCGGCTCCACCTGGAACGATTTTTCGAAGGAAGATAATAGTATCGTTTATTTCTTTAACAGAAACAGAGAAATTTTTAACCCCACTAATCTCAGCTTCTAGTTGAGTTAATTCATGATAGTGGGTTGCAAATAATGTTCTAGGTTTTAGTTTACCTTTACTTAAATATTCTATAACAGACCATGCTATACTTAAACCATCATAAGTTGAGGTCCCCCTTCCAACTTCATCTAGAAGGACTAGAGAGTTAGAAGTTGCATTTTTTAATATATTTGAAACTTCCCACATCTCAACCATAAATGTAGATTTACCTCCAGCTAAATCATCTGAAGCACCTATTCTTGTAAATATTTTATCACAAATTCCTATATCACCAGATGTTGCAGGGATGAAACACCCAATTTGAGCCATTAAAGTTATAAGAGCTACCTGTCTCATATATGTAGATTTACCAGCCATATTAGGACCTGTGATTATTAATAATTGATTATCTTTAATGTCGAGTTTGGTATTATTAGATACAAACTCTCCTCTATCAATCACCTTTTCAACTACAGGATGCCTACCTTCTGTAATAGTAGTTTTTCCTAAATTATTTAGCTTAGGTCTAACATAGTTATTCTCCATAGCTAGTTTTGAGAACGTTGAAATTACATCTAGTTCAGATATAATCTTTGCTGTAAGTTTTAATCTATCCACAGCAGCTTCAACTTCATCACGAATTTCACAAAAGACATTGTATTCTAAAGCGATAAGTTTTTCTTCTGCACCTAATATATCGTCTTCAATTTTCTTTAACTCATCCGTTATGAATCTTTCGGCATTTGCAAGGGTTTGCTTTCTTATATATCTACCTTCAGGTATATTTGAATAATTAGCTTTACTTATTTCAATATAATATCCAAAAACTTTATTATATCCAACCTTTAAGGATTTAATCCCTGTAAACTCTCTTTCTTGGTTTTCTAAAGCTGCAATCCACTCTTTTCCTTTAAATTTAGCTTCTCTAAGCTTATCAATAGTTTCATTATATGAGTCTTTTATTATGTTTCCTTCTTTTATAGATAAAGAAGGATCCTCTAAAATAGAATTTTCTAGTAGATCTCTGATATCTGCTAATTCATCTAAGTCATTGTAATATGTATTAAATAAAGAACTATTGAACTTAGAGATTATGTTTTTAATAGTTGGCACCTTAAATAAAGATAATTTTAAGCTGATTAGATCTTTAGCTGATACATTTTTATTAGATACCTTACCTATTATTCTCTCTATATCATATATGGCCTTTAGAGCTTCTCTAAGCTCTTCTAAATCTATTAAGGTATTACGAAGTTCATCTACAGCATCAAGCCTATTATTAATCTTTTCTAAAGAAATAAGAGGCTCATCTATCCATCTTCTTAATGTTCTAGAACCCATAGATGTTTTAGTTTTATCTAATACCCAAAGCAGAGAATCTTTTTTATTTTTGTCTTTAATATTTTCAGTTAACTCTAGGTTTCTTCTTGAAGAGGCATCTATGGTCATAAAATCTTGTATATTATAGAAGTTTATAGTGTTAATATTAGACAAAGACATTTTTTGAGTATCTATAATATATTTTATTAATGAATTAATTGAAGATTTTTTTTCATCCTGAACCAAGTTAAACTCTATATCTTTGAATTGATCATAAAGATAGCTATAGTCATTCTCAAAATACATATTGTCTCTAAAAGAGATAAGTCCAGTATATATTAAAGCAAATTCAGCAGTATGATCTCTAAAATCATCATTTAATATCACTTCAGATGGTTTATATTTAGATATTTCATCTCCAATTAAAGAAATATCATATGTAAAACTGGTACAGTAGAAGTCCCCAGTTGAAATATCTGTTGAAGATATAGCACATAAATTTTCTTTAGATTTATATATAGACATAATAAAGTTATTTTTACTATCATCAATAAAAGCTGTATCTGTAAATGTTCCTGGAGTTATTACCTTTATTACATCTCTTTTAACTATTCCTTTAGCTAAAGCTGGATCTTCTACCTGCTCCCCTATAGCTACCTTGTAGCCTTTAGAAATAAGTCTTCCAATATAAGAGTTAGCAGCATGGTAAGGTATACCACACATAGGTGCCCTGTTCTCTAAACCACAGTCTCTACCTGTTAGAACAAGTTCTAATTCTTTTGAAGCTATTTCAGCATCTTCAAAAAACATTTCATAAAAATCGCCTAATCTAAAAAATAAGATACAATCTTTATACTTTTCTTTTATTTCAAAGTATTGTTGCATCATTGGAGTTAAAGCCATAATTACCCTCCTAAATTAGTTTAAAAGCTCTTAAAATAAGAGCTTTTATTTACATTCCTCGCCAGTTAATGAGAATGAACCAGCTTTAGTTATATTTACATTAATTAATTTTCCTATAGAATCTTTTGAACCTTCAAAGTTAACAAGTCTACCGTTTCTAGTTCTTCCAGTAAGTCTTGATTCTTGATTTTTACTTGTACCTTCTACAAAAACTTCAACTGTTTTATTTTCGTATACTTTGTTTTTTCTCTCTACTATTTCATTTAAAGTTTTAACTAATCTATTAAATCTTTCATGCTTGATTTCCTCTGGAATTTGATTTTCCATTCTATCAGCAGGAGTATGATTTCTTCTTGAATATATAAATGTAAAGGCAGAATCATATTCTACTTCTTTAACTAATTCTAAAGTATCTTCAAAGTCTTCATCAGTTTCACCAGGGAATCCAACTATGATATCTGTAGTTATAGAAACCTCAGGAATCTCTGCTTTTATCTTTTTAGCTAATTCGATATATTGTTCTTTAGTATAGTGTCTGTTCATAGCCTTTAATATAGCTGAAGAGCCACTTTGAACTGGTAAATGTACTTGCTCACATACCTTATCACATTCTTTTATAGCTAAAATAACATCATCAGTTAAATCCTTAGGATGAGAACTCATAAATCTTATTCTTTCAAGTCCTTTAACTTCATTTAAAGTTCTAAGTAGTTTTGCGAAAGACATTCCATCATTTAAATCCTTACCGTAAGAATTAACATTTTGGCCTAGTACAGTTATCTCTTTATATCCTTGAGAGATTAATTCTTCTACTTCTTTTACTATATCTTCTGGTTTTCTACTTCTTTCACGTCCTCTTACATAAGGAACTACGCAGTAAGTACAGAAGTTATTACAACCATACATTATAGTTACAAATGCTTTAACATCACTTTTTCTATCTATAGGGAGACCCTCTACTATGCCATCCTCTTTATTTATAATTTCCTTTACTTGAACCCCATCTTTTTGAACTCTATCTAGGTATTCAGGGAATTTATAAGAGTTGTGTGTACCAAAAATTATGTCTACAAAAGGGAAAGTTTTAAGAACCTTATCAGCCATTCCTTTTTGCTGCATCATACATCCGCAAATAGCTATAATTAGATTTGGTCTTTCTTCTTTAAGTTTCTTTAATTGACCTAAGTTACCGAAAACCTTATTTTCTGCATTTTCTCTAACACAACATGTGTTAAATATAATTATATCGGCATCTTCTTTAACTTCAGTATTTGAATAACCTATTCTTTTAAGCATTCCTGATATTTTTTCTGAATCTTCTTCATTCATTTGACATCCATAAGTGGAAATATGAAAGGTTTGAGTTAAGTTAGTAGATAAATTTTCTTCACCTTGTATCTTATCAATATATATTGAATTAGTCATGTATTGTTTCCTCCAATAGTATTTTATCAAATATAAATTATAACATAAAAATAAAAAATTTAGTAATAAAAAATTATAAATTTGAGAAAACTAAAAAAAAGGAGGGATTTAAATGTATGATTTAAAATCACTAGAGAATAATGATGAATACATGAACCCTAATAACGGACATCTGCGTAATAAAGATGTGAACTTTATTGCAGATAGAAGTTACTACAATGAGAAGCTTACGCCCTCATTGATGTATACTAAAAGTTCCTACGTACCAACAGAAGGATTATTTTAAAACCTAGA
>NZ_DCLI01000048.1:0-66796 GCF_002320975.1 Clostridium sp. UBA1652 | reverse complement strand
TCTAGGTTTTAAAATAATCCTATTTGTTCCAAGTTAATATATGTTCCTTAAAATAGAAGCCTACAGAGCCATATAGGTTCATAGCCTTTACATTAGTAGGAGAAACTCGTATAGAAAGTTCTTTAATGTTTTTTCTCTTAGCAAGGGATATGATGTAATTAAGAAAATGCCTCCCTAAGCCTTTACTTCTATATTCAGGCAAGATACCAAAATTTACGACTGTATAGGAATTATTTTTTATTATTTGGCCATATCCGATGGATTTATCTTTAAAATACATGATAATAGCTAAATCATTAATATAATACTCCTGCTTCATATCAAATAGGATATCAGAAGTTTCTAGGGGGATTCTGCTATCCTCATCAAAAATAATATTTTGTAAGGAAACTCTAGAATTTATATCATCTTTAGTTTTAACATATCTAAAACTAATATCTTCAATATCGTTAAAAGAGAAGTCTTCAATAGTTTTTTCAAGAATATAGCTCTCAGAACAAATGTTAAAATTCAATGTTTTAAGTAAAGAAATACTATCCTCATTAGCAATACTTTCATAACTATAAGAATGATTTTTAGTAAAAAATGATATAGGAAGTTCAGAAAAACTAGGCGGAAAATATAAACTTTTTATATTAAATACATTATTGCTTAAATGTTCATACCATATATAGCCTACTGAATCATTTGAAATATATATATCAAAAGAAGACTTTAATAAAAATTTCATCACAAAAGATTTAGAATCATATTCAGATAAAAAATCTTCATTTAGAGGATTAATTTTAATAGCCTCTTTAATAGCCTTTTCAACTAATGGCCTATTATTCTTGTTTAGTCTTTCAATCTTCATATTAAACCACCACCTATATTCTGCACACATATAATCTGTAGGAGCTTCTTCCCAAGATCCATCAAATCATCGTACAAACTTATCGCTAGGAGCGTTCCTTTGCTCCATCAATTAATTTTACTCTATATTGATAAACATATAAATAGCTCTTTAGAATAATTTAACAGTTGTCCTGTAGAAAATCACATTAATCTATATATCGGTAGCTTTTACATAAAATTTAAACCATGTATTTACATTTTCATTCTGTGATAATATATTATTTAAATCTGCTTTGTATTCTGAAATATTTTTATGAGAATGTTTTTTATAAATATCCCTGCAAATATCATAAAACTTATAAGGAAATGCAGTAAAGCCTAAAATCAAATAAATATCCTCAAGAGAAAAATTATAATTTTTCTTATAAATCTCTATTAAATCATTAAAAATTTGGTAATCCCAGTTTACGGATGGTTGATTTAGAATACTGTTTAAAAGAGACCCAATATCCATATGATAATAACTATACTTAATTCGATTTATATTCTTTAATTTAATTTTATTATCTGATTTAGTAAAATCATCTATTGTGATTCCACTTGTAGAAAATTTATATCTATGTGGAGTTTTATTTTTAAGGCTATATAGGTTGTTAAAAATCTTTTTGCAGTTATTAAGTACTTCATCATAACTTACTAGAATATCTAAAACCTGATTATCAAAGTAAGATTTAATTATGTTATTAGATATAGTATTTTTTAAATTAAGCATGTAGTCTATTCTTTTCAAATATCTTTTTATATATTTAGTATATTCCCTTTTAAAATTATACTTATCGGGATGTAATTCTATGGTACATCTATGGAATTTATTTAGTAATAATACTGAGTTTTTGAAAAAATCTATGTTATAAACAAAATCATTGTCTTCTCTAAAATATGATGTAAGAAAATATGAAGCATCTCTAGTTTTAATATACTTGTTTCCATTATTCGTTTTAATTATTTTACCTATTTTTCTAAACCCATTGTTATATAAATCTTCATAAAATTGTAGAAAGTCTTTTAACTGAGTTTTTTTGCTTCTATAAGAATGAAGCATAAACATCTCACTTTTGCAGTCAACTATATAGTTATTATCTTTAAAGCTTACACTATAACCTTCTATATTATAATTAGACAATATTTTTGAATAATCCTCCACTAATATTACCTCCTATTGCTTCGCTTATTAAAGTATATTCTATTAGTTTGAAGATAATAACAAAGAGTTCTTTCTAGTTTGAAGATAATAACAAAGAGTTCTTTCTAAAAACATAGAAAGAACTCTTTAAAGACTTACTCTAAAACTTTTGAACTTAATCCAATTTTTCTTTTCTCTTTATCAACATTGATTATTTTTGCTTTTACTACATCTCCGATTTTTAGGACTTCTGATGGGTGATTTATTTTCTTTCTAGATATTTGAGAGATGTGTAATAATCCATCTACCCCTTTTTCTAGCTCTACAAAAGCTCCAAAATCAGATAGTCTCACTACTTTACCTATTACAATAGTATCTTCAGGGTATTTTTCTTCTATATTAGTCCATGGATCTTCAATTAAATCTTTTATGCTTAAAGTTAACTTATTTTCGTCTCTATTTGATGCAACTATTTTTGCTTCTATCTCTTGACCTATTTTTAAAACTTCTGAAGCTTTTGATATTTTTCCATAGCTCATAAGTGAAAGTGGTATAAGTCCATCTACACCTTTTACATTAACAAAGGCACCAAAGTCTGCAAATCTTAAAACCTTAACTTTAACAACATCACCATCATTAATAGCGCTCCAAGCTGCATCTTCAATTACCTTCTTTTCAGCTTCTTCTATAACTCTACTAGAAGCTATAACATTTCCCTCTTCAATATTAAGAATTTTAACTTTTAAAGTTTTATTTAAATATGATTCTAAATTCTTAACAAAAGCCACTGATATTTGTGATTGAGGTATAAATATTCTTATTCCTTTATAATATGAAACTAATCCGCCTTTTGCAGAATTCGATACTGTTATATCAAGAGTAGCTTCCTCTTCTTTAGCTTTTACTAATTCTTCTAAGGCTATTTCTCTTTGAAGTTCTTTACTAGATAGTAATACATAACCTTCAAAATTATAACTTAAAACCTTAGCTTTTATGCTTTTACCAACAGTTACTAATTCACTAAAGTTATCAACCTTGTCAAAAGAAAATTCTGATTTAGGGATTTTTCCATCTAATTTATAACCAGGAATTGCTACATAAGCAGCATCGTGATCTACTTTTAAAACCTCTACTTCAATAACCTCACCTATAGTAAGTTTTCTATCCATAGAATTCATTAGATCTAATTGATTTTCTTGTACTAAATTTTCGTTTTCCATAATTTCAACTACCTCCTTAATTACCCAATCAGGAGTTGATGCTCCTGCAGTAATTCCTATTAAATTTATACTTTTATTATTTATTAATTCCAATGGAATATCAGAAGCGTTCTCAATATGATAGGTCTTGGAACAGTTAGATTTACATATCTCAAATAATTTTGTGGTATTTGAACTATTTTTACCCCCAATAACTATCATAACTTGAACTTCTTTTGATATTTCCATAGCGCTTTTTTGTCTAACTTCTGTAGCAGAACATATAGTATTGAAAGCTAAAACATCTTTAGAATGTTCTGAAACATAGGATAGTGTTTTTTCCCAAGTTTCTTGTTTTTCTGTGGTTTGAGATAATAAACACACTTTATCAGGTATAGGTTCTATGATATTGCCATCTTTAGTAACTAAGGCATTATCATCAGCCCATCCATTTATTCCTATAACCTCAGGATGATTTTTATCACCCATAATAATAACCTTATAACCTTCTTTATTATATTTATCAGCTTTTTTTTGTATGTTAGTTACGTAAGGACAAGTTGCATTAATAGTAGTAACTCCATGAGCTTCAAGTTCATCAATTACTTTCTTAGAAACTCCGTGTGATCTAATCAATACAACATCATCAGAAGTTAAATTTTTAATATCATCCATGATAATAGCATAAATATTATTATCTTCTAACATAGATACCACATCATTATTATGTATTAAAGGTCCTAGGGTATAAATTTTTTTGTTATATTTTTCTTTGTTTTTAATAGCTTCGTCAACAGCTCTTTTAACTCCAAAGCAAAATCCTGCATTTTGAGCTAGTAATATTCTTCTCATTTTATCACCTTTATATTTATTTTACACTACCATTAATATAATTAGAAATTTTATTAACAACGCCGTCTATATCTAATCCAGTAGTGTCAATTTCTATAGCATCATGTGCCTTAGTTAGAGGATCTATTTCTCTATTAGAATCTATGTAATCTCTTTTTATTATATCACTTAAAATATCATCATACTTAACATCTAAACCATTATTTTTTAATTCTTCGTAACGTCTATTAGCTCTTTCTTCTGGAGAAGCAGTTAAAAAGAATTTGAATTTTGCATCTTTTAAAACCACAGTGCCTATGTCTCTACCATCCATTATAACGTTATACTGTCTACCCATTTCTCTTTGAAGTTTAACTAAATTTTTTCTAACTTCAGGAATTTGAGCATAATTAGAAACATTATTACTTATAACAGGTATGGTTAACTGCGGTTGAACATTTTCACCGTTTAATATTAAATTATCGTTTTCAAAATGCATTTCCATACCTTCCATTAAGGACATGAGTTTAGATATGTTATCAACAGATATATCTTGATTCATAGCCACAAGGGTTACAGCTCTATACATTGCTCCAGTATTTATATACATTAAATTATATTTTTTAGCTATGATTTTGGCTATGGTACTTTTACCTGCTCCTGCTGGACCATCAATTGCAACTGAAATATTCAAAGTAATTCTCCTTTTCAATATTAGTATTCTAAAATATTATATCATAATAATGACAAAAATAAATTAATTTATTCTATATGGAATTTCCAGCTAAATAACCTGTTGATAATGCTATTTGAACATTATAACCTCCAGTAAAAGCATCAACATCAACAATTTCTCCAGCAAAGGATAGGTTTTGAATTAATTTAGATTTCATTGTAGATGGATCTATTTCTTTAGTATCAACTCCGCCAGCAGTAACTATTGCTTCTTCAATAGGTCTTAATCCTTTTACCTTCATTTTTAAATTCTGTAGTAAAGAAACTAAAATTTTTCTCTCATCTTTAGTTATAGAATTAACCTTTTTATCTTCATCAATTTTTGACAGTTTTATAATTACTGGAATTAACTTTTTAGGCAATAAATCATCTAGAGAATTTTTAAAATCTTTATTAAGATATTTTTGAAAATCTTTTTGTATTCTCTTATCTAGTTCGGATTCCGTTAAAGCTGGTTTAAGATTAATTGAGACATCCATAGATTTTGACATATCTACATAACGAGATGCACTTAAAACTAATGGTCCAGATATTCCGAAGTGGGTAAATAGCATTTCACCTTGATCCTTAAATACAGCTTTTTTATCTTTTAGAATTTTTAACTCTACATTTTTTAAGCTTAATCCCATTAACTCCTTAACCCAACTATCAATAGTTTCAATAGGGACAAGAGAAGGTTTGGGTTCTATAATGTTGTGACCTAATTTTCTAGATAAAGAAAGACCTTTCCCAGTTGAACCTGTTAAAGGATAAGAAAGCCCACCAGTACAGAAAATAAAGTGATCTCCAAATATTTTTTGATTGTTATCTAAAATGATAGAATCAATCTTATTGTTAGCAAAGTGTATATCTTTAACCTTGCTAGATAATAAAATATTAACGTTTGATTCTCTTAAAGCTGACTCTAGTCCTTTAATAATATCAGAACTTTTATCTGATAGTGGGAAAACCCTATCCCCTCTTTCAGTTTTCAGCTTAATATTTTTGCTTTCAAAGAAATTAATGACATCTTCATTTGTATAGCCATATAAAGCACTATAAAGAAAGTATGGATTTCCAGGTATGTAATTAAAAAATTCTGAAATATCCTTTTTATTTGTAACATTACATCTTCCTTTACCTGTTATAAAAAGCTTTTTGCCTAATCTATCGTTTCCTTCAACTAATGTAACCTTGTGATGCTTTCCTGCTGAAATAGCTGCCATCATACCAGCTGGACCAGCACCGATTACTACTACATTTTTCAAAATAATCACCTCTATAAATAAAATCATGTTAATAATAAATGTTAAAATGTTATATTGTCAATAAATAATAAAATCAGCTTCACATAAATAAAGCTGATTTAAGTGCTACTCTTCTAAAATCTTTCCTCTATTGTAAGAATACACATTGTAGTCTTTCCATATTTCTTCTAAATCGTTAAAAGTATTTGTGATTTTATCTTTTTCTCTCATACCTACAGCTATAATAAGTGCATTTATAACAGATAGAGGTGCTACTAATGAATCTACGAAACTAGCCATATTACTTTGAGAAATTAAAGTTAAATCTGATTGCGTAGCTAAAGGAGATAGCAGTGAGTCTGTAATAGCTACAACTTTAGCTTTTCTTGAGTGAGCAAAAGATAAAGCATCTATAGTTTTAGCTGCATATCTTGGGAATCCAATTCCTATAACTAAATCTCCCTCACCAACATTAATCATCTGTTCAAATATATCTGAAATTCCATAACCTACAACTTTAACATTGTCTAAAATTACATTTAAGTAGAATCCTAAAAATTCAGCTAAGGCAGTGGAACTTCTTAAACCTATTATGTAAATTCTTTTTGCCATAAAAATAGATCTAACAACATCTTCAAATGTTTTGTGATTTATTTTTTCTAAGGTAGCTCTTATGTTTTCTATATCTGCCTTTAGAACACCTTTTAAAGCGTTTTCTTCAGAAATATAGTCGTTTGATAACTCTAATCTCTGAACAGTAGTTAATTTATTTTTAATTAATTCTTGTAATTCTTTTTGAAGCTTTGGATATCCTGAAAATCCAAGTTCGTTTGCAAATCTAACCACTGTAGATTCAGAAACACCAACAGAAGTTCCAAGTCTTGCAGCTGTCATAAAGGCTGCTTTATCATAATATTTTAGAATATATTCAGCAATTAACTTTTGTCCTTTGCTCATTCTAGAAAATTTTATTTGAATGATTCTCATCAGATCTTGATTTTCTTCATTAGGTTTTTGAAAATAATCCATATTGTTTTACTCCCATCATTTTTGCAATTATTAATTAATATAAATTCATTTTATCATTTATTTACAATTCCTACAACAAAGAAATAACAATTTTATTTCTTTTCTATAATTAACAATAACGGTGGGTTATTATCTCTATTAACATACTCTAATTTCATAATACCGTATTTATTTTTAGGTAGGGTTTCTAAATAATTTAAAATGCAAGTTTTTTCTAGAAACCCTTCATAATGTCCGTAATAAACTGCGATTGTCATTATTCCACCTGATTTTAGTAAATTAAGTCCTTGCTTAATTGAGTTTAAAGTTGTCTCAGAAACTGTAGTTATGTTTTTATCTCCTCCAGGCAAATAACCCAAATTATAAATAATGCAGTCAACTTTTTCGTTAACATAAAAATCTAATTTATCATGAGAATCTAGTATCAACTCAATATTTTCATATCCTTTAGCTTTGTAGTTCTCTATGGCGATTTCTTGAATATCAAAAGCTACTACTCTTTTAAAAACATCTTTCAAAAAATCACAATCATGACCATTTCCTAAAGTACAGTCAATAGCTATTTCTTTATTTTGTGTGTATTTAAATATAATATCATGAGATATAGAACTTATGTCCTTAACTAAATTAAACATACTTCCTCCTATTTATTATAACGTCTTTATATAATCCACTTCTTGCATAGATAACTCTCTCCATTTACCTACTTCAAGTTTATCAAGATGTATGTTTCCAATTGATATCCTCTTTAATTCTATAACCTCATGATTAAAAGCTGAACACATCTTTCTGATCTGTCTATTTTTGCCTTCCATTATGCTTATCTTTACTTTGCTATACTTATTATCAGAAGATATAACAGAAATTTTACAAGGTGCGGTTATATAACCGCCTATATCAACACCAGATTTAAATTTTTCTAATTCTGAATTAGTAAAAGAACCTACAACTTTTGCAATATAAGTTTTATAGAGGTTTTTTCTTGGATGTATGATGTTATTATATAAGTCACCATCATTTGTTAATAAAAGCAATCCTGATGAATCATAATCTAGTCTTCCTATTGGATAAATTCTCTCTTTAACATTGATTAAATCTATAACAGTTTTCCTATTCTTTTCATCTTTTACAGAGGTTATTATTCCAGTAGGCTTATTTAACATTATATATCTTTTAATTTCCTCAAGTTTAATTAAGTTACCGTTATAATAAACTTTATCTGTATTTATATCTATTTTTGTACCTAACTCACGTATCGTTACTCCATTTACGCTCACCTTACCAGCTAAAATAAATTCTTCACATTTTCGTCTTGATGCAACGCCGCACCTAGCCATATATTTTTGTAATCTTTCTTCCATATTCATCACCTAACTTTGTATTCTCTTAATAAATTATATTAAGTAAAAATAAATAAAGCAAATTTATTGCTAATTGGAATTTCCTGGGAAATTATTCTTGAAGCAATATATGACTTTTTGATATACTATGGGATAAATATAAATTATAGGTGGTATAATTATGGACAAATTATTCTTTGGAATATCTGGAATACCTTTAGGTAATGGTGAGAAGTTTAATTATGCAAGTGGAATAGAATATCTTAGTAATATTGGGTTAGATGCAATGGAACTTCCCTTTGTAAGATCAGTTAATGTAACTAATAGAAATAGAGAGGCCATAATTAAAATGAAAGAGAAATATAATTTTTATCTTTCTGCACATGGTTCCTATTACGTTAATTTAAATGCAGATGAAGAGGAAAAAATCTATAAATCTAAGGAGAGAATATTAAAAGGTGCAGAAGCTTTAGCTTCAGTTGGAGGTAGAAGCTTAGTTTTCCATGCTGGTTATTATCTTAAAGCTTCTAAAGAAGACACATTAGATAAGATAAAAAATGAACTTAAAACATTGCCTAAAGATTTAGTTACATATAGGCTAGAGACTACAGGAAAGGCATCACAGTTTGGCGATATAAAAGAACTTGTAGACATAGCAAAAGCTGTTTCTAGTTGCAATATATGTATTGATTTTTCACATATTCATGCTAGAGGTGTTGGTTTATTAAAGGAATACAGAGATTTTGCAGAAATTCTTGAATATGTAGGTGAAGAATTAGGACGAAATGCTTTAGAGGATTTACATATTCATTTATCTGGAATAAATTATACAGATAAGGGAGAAAGAAATCATCTTCCACTAGCTGAAAGTGATTTTAATATAAAAGCTTGCCTAAAGGCATTTGTTGATTATAATGTAAAAGGATGTATAATATGTGAAAGTCCTATATTAGAAAAAGATGCTTTATATATGAAAGATCTTTATAACTCTTTATAATTATAAAAACTCCCTGCATTATTGCAAGGAGTTTTTAATATTAACAGTTGAAAAAACGACCTCTTCCAAGCACTAATAACCAAATAAGCATTGGATTATTAAAGAAACAATTGGTACCAAAAATTGAGTTATAAGGGTAACCGCATCCAAATCCTTGTGAACATCCTGAGTTGTAAGCACATGGTGGATTACATATACCGTAATTTCTTGTGGTACAACAGTCTCTAGCGGTGGTAGAACAACAGCCACATCTTCTTCTTGACATGTTAATCACTCCAATCTCTTTTGTATAGTATATGTTATTCACTTATACCATAAAATGTTAATAAGAATAAAACTTTGTCTACTTAGTGAAGAATAAGAGTAAATTTGCCACAGTATCTTTTTGGAGTATAATATAATTTGGAGGTGATAATTTATGCAGAGAAATAGACTTGTAGCTCCTAGAAATGTAGTTAATACAAAACAATTATATATTTTTTATATATTAAAAAAACTATCTAAAGGGGAAGAGGTTTTTGGTAACAAGATTTTAGAGGATTTTAGAAACAAATTTGAAAATGCATCACTCCCCTATCCTGTTTCTTCATCAACTGTATATGATACTCTTTATGATTTAGAAGAACGTGGGTATGTTAATTCGAAATGGCTTGGCGATGAGTTTTTAAACAAAAGAAGTAAAAAAATATACACTATAACTGATTCTGGGATTGATTATTATAAAAACAACATAAGTGATTATGTTGATAACTTAAAGAAGACCAAAGGTATTTTAGATATAATGATAAGTATGCTTTTATAAATATTTAAACAAGTTTTTTAAATTTTATATAAAAATATGGAATTTTGGTGTAGAATAAAATTATTTAAAAAAACTAACAAATCCTAAAGGGGGTAATTTATTTGAAAAAAGTAGATATTGATTGGAGTAACTTGGGGTTCTCATATTTAAAAACAGATTTTCGTTTTATTTCTAACTGGAAAGATGGGAAGTGGGATGAGGGGAATCTTGTAGAAGATAATATGCTAAAAGTAAGCGAAGCTTCTACTGCACTTCACTATGGACAGCAATGTTTTGAAGGATTAAAAGCCTATAGAACTAAGGATGGCGAAATTCAATTGTTTAGACCAGATCAAAATGCCTTAAGATTAAATAGAAGCTGTAGAAGGCTATTAATGCCTGAAGTACCTGTAGAAACGTTTATAGACGCTTGTATGCAGGTTGTTAAAGCTAATGAGGCATACGTTCCTCCTTATGGAACTGGAGCAACTTTGTATTTAAGACCTTTTGTAATAGGTGTTGGAGATAATATAGGAGTTAAAGCAGCTCCAGAATACATATTCTGTGTATTTTGTTTGCCTGTTGGTCCATATTTTAAAGGTGGTATGACACCAGTTAATTTTATGGTTTCGGATTATGATAGAGCTGCTCCTTATGGAACTGGTGGTGCAAAAGTTGGTGGTAACTATGCGTCAAGCCTATACCCACATGAAGTTGCAGCAAAAAAAGGTTATGCAGACTGTATATATTTAGATCCTGCAACTCATACAAAAATTGAAGAAGTTGGATCAGCAAACTTTTTTGGAATAACTAAAGATGATAAATTTGTTACTCCAGTTTCACCGTCTATTCTGCCAAGTATAACTAAATATTCATTATTACATGTAGCTAAAGAATATTTAGGACTTGAAACTGAGGAGAGAGATGTATTAATAGATAATTTGGATGAGTTTAAAGAAGCTGGTGCATGTGGAACAGCTGCTGTAATTACTCCTATAGGAGGAATTGATTATAATGATAAACTTCATGTTTTTTATAGTGAGACTGAAGTGGGGCCTGTTACTAAAAAGTTATATGAGACATTATGCGGTATACAGGTAGGAGATATTGATGCACCAGAAGGCTGGATATATAAAGTTAAATAGATAACTTTAAGATTGTCACAAAATTGATTAAGATTTTAATTGAATTTGTGACAATTACTTTTAATATGTGCTATAATAAGTTCTCGAGAAGATGAAAATTATTTATTTGAGGTGCATAATGATTATTATTGTAAGTTTTTTAGTTGCATTTTTGTGTGGTTCTATACCAACAGGATATCTTATTATTAAAAGAATTTATGGGATAGATATAAGGACAAAAGGCAGTGGAAATATAGGTTCAACAAATGTAAAAAGAATTGCAGGAACTAAGATATCACTAATAACCCAAGTTATAGATATACTAAAAGGACTTCTTCCAGTTTTAATTAGTATTTTAATATGGACAAAATTTAATTTATCTATAAATAAAGAAGTATATATTTCAGTGGTAGCTTTAGCAAGTATATTAGGTCACGATTTTACTCCCTTTCTTTCATTTAATGGAGGAAAAGGTGTAAATACTACACTTGGTGCATTTGTATTAATAGCCCCTATTCCAGTAATGACAGGAGCTATATTTCATATAGTTTTAAAGAAAGTTACAGATATAGTAGCTATTAGATCTATAATATTAGGATTAATAATTCCACTAACTTGTGTAGTAATGAGATTACCTTTACCAATAATAGTCACAACTACTATTTCAGGAATCATATTAATTTATAGGCATAAGGGCAATATAAAACAGTTATTTAGTAAGGAAAATATATAAGCAGCACAATTGTGCTGCTTTTTAATTTATAAACCTAATAATTTTCTCCACGTGTTTGGACCAACTATTCCATCAGCAGATAATCCATTAGATCTTTGGAAATTTATAACTGCCTGTTTAGTTTGAGGCCCAAATATACCATCTGCTGCAATGCCTAATTTCTGTTGTATCCACTTAGTTATATTACCTCGAGCCCCTTGACTAACCATAGGAGCAGCTGCTAATGTTTTAGGGCCAGCAATTCCATCAACTACTAATCCAGAATTAAACTGTGTATTTATTTCTTGTTGAAGGGTTCTTATATTGCTATTACCGCTATTTGGTGCACTAGGAGGAGTAGCCGGTATTGATGGTTCAGGAGTGATGTTTGAATTTGTTCCAGTTAGTCCTTTCACTATGGCTCTAGCTATGCTATCAGCATTGTATCTGTCAGCATCGGCTCTATTATCAACGAAACAGCATTCAACTAATATAGCAGGAGCTACTGTATTTCTTAAAACATAAAGATTTTGGCTTGTTTTTACTCCTCTATTTGGATAGTTGAGCTCTGATAGACTATTTACAACACTTTTAGCATATTGCTCTGCAGTACTTCCGGTTCTGTAAATCCATACTTCAGAACCAGTTCCTCCACCAGCATTTAGATGAATCTCTACATATAAATCAACATTTTCTGAATTTGCTTTATTAACTCTATAAGATAGGCTTTGCCCAACTGAGCTAGCATTATCAATTCTACAAAATACAACAGTATGACCTTGTGCTAAGAGATAGTTTTGAACTAGTTCTCCTATTTGTCTAGTACATATGCTTTCGATTAGATATCCTACAGCACCATAATCAGCACCTGACAAAGTATGTCCTACAGCTATTGCATATTTCATTTATGCATACCCCCTTTTAAAATAGTACTTAATATATTCTATTATTAAGTACTATTTTTGGAGACTGTTTTCGACAATATAAAAGCTTAATTTAGACTAATTTCTGATTAAATACGTTATCTAGGCTAACCTTCTTAACTCTATTTTCTATTTCTTTAACATCTATAGAATATAGATTAAGGTCTTTCATTCTTTTAAAGTAATCTGATCCAGCAAAAGTATATCTCGATTTTCTACCTTCTCTTGTTTGAGATCTTTCATTTGCAAAGGATATAATATCACCTATGGATAATGAGGTAGGAAGAGTCAATAAAGGTATACCTAAACAAAATCTTACTGCATTATGCCCAGCTAAGCTTCCAGTTGAAATAGCCTCAGTATGTCCAACAAATAAACCTGACTTTTCACCTGCACAGAATAAATTGTCAACTCCTATTACTTTCATATCATTTGTTCTAGGTGCAACGGATAGATATCTAATAGAATTACCTTGAGATCCAGCCAAAGGATCTACATATCTTGCTTTTTCTAATCCAGGTATTTTTCTTAATTTATCAAGTGGATAATATGAGGTCATTAGCTTAGCATGTCCTGTGTCTAACATTACAAGATTTTCTGCAAATTCTTTAAGTGCATATTGTTGACAAACTTTAGCTTCAAGCTTATCATAATTTACATCTTCTGATGGAACATGAAGGACTGCTACTCCCGTTGTCTCTAGCTGATTCTTTAACTCTTCTGATAAGCTGTCCTTAGCAACTTCACAGGAACCAGAAAAAGCTCCAAGTTTATCATCATTTCTTTCACCAGAAAAATCTTTAACTCCAGCTCTTTCACTAATAGATATTCTAGGCCCATAAGATGGACACCTTAAGATACACATTGCACAGCCATTTCCGTATCTTTGACAGTTTCCCATTGGACCCGTTGAACCAGTGGTCTCAACGATTACGTCGCCTTCTATATATTCTCCATTAGATAAACGAACTCCTTTAATGATTTTTTCATCTTGTTCTATATCAGTAACCCTAGTAATTAGGTGAAGTTTAATATCCATATCAGTTAATAATTTTCTAACATCAGGTTCAATTGATGTAACATCATAAAGAGAGGCATGTTCATGTCCAGGAAATTTTATATTTTTATGATTTGAATTTTTATCGCATAAATTTATAAGCTCCGGTGCACCTAATGCAATAAGTTCTTCAGCAGCAGTAAACCTACCATTGTTTCGCATTATTCCACCTATATTTCCTAATCCTAATAACAAATCTGTCTTTTCAAAAACATGAACCTCTGCTCCAGCCTTTTTAGCTGTAATAGCAGCTGCGCAGCCAGCCCATCCACCACCAATAACGAGAACTTTCATATAAATCTCCTTCCTTCAAAAATATTTCTTGGATCTGATTGTACTTTGCATAGCCTCTTAACTACATGACCTGCAAAACGAGCAGTACAACTTCCACAAACCCCTTCACCACAACACATCTTAGAATTATTACAACAAGATAAACTAACATCATCTGCTTTTATATTATCTAAGAAATTCATAACATTGAAAGTGAGTATATCCGCTCCACCACAGTGGATTAGATTAACATTATCTTTTTCTATAGAATCTCGTATAATAGTTTTGCATTTATCAGTAAGTTTTCCTGTTTCCAAAAGGTTAGCTTCCGTATAGGTTAGATTCAAAGAAGATAATAAATCATCCACATATACTTCTTTATAAGGAGCTTTATCAATTATAATATTTAAGTTGTTATTTTGTTTTTGAAGTGCTTTTATAACAGGTATCATAGGAGCTACACCTATACCTCTAGCAAGTATTAAACAATTAGAATTTACAGTGTTTTTTATATTTTTTAGCCCAAATATACCATTCCAATAGGGGCCCCTAATAACTAATGGATCATTAGCTTTAGCATTTAATAATCTCTTAGTTTTAATTCCTCTTACTTCAATTAATATAGAGGCAGTATTATCATCTATATTGCAGTCCATTATAGAAATAGGAACATCAAAATAGAAATTCTCATCAGTTCTTAGGAATATATAGCTACCTGGATTCATTAAATCTAAAGATAAATCCTCAGGTAAAGAAAATTTTATATATAATAAGTCTTTTTCGTAAAGTTCAGCCTCTAATATGTTACAAGTATAAGTTTTTCTTCCTTCTTTCGCTTTTTCTCCGTTAGCTATCCATCCTTGATATATACATACTCCTTTCCAATTTAAACAATCACAAAAGCATTCACCATGAAGTTGTGAACATAAGATACATTCCCCAGCTTCAGCTAAATGACAAGGACAAAATTTTGTGCCTGAATCTATACAATCTATTTTTTCACCTTTCATTTTTCCTCCATAGAGAGTACTCTATTAATAATTTATTTAAATAAAAAGATATTGTTACAAAAATTTCAATATGGCTTAAATGAGATAGTGGATATAATAAATAACTACCACCTAGCTTTAGGTGGTAGTTATTTATTTTACAATATTAATTTCATAAGAAGATAACTTCTCCTTTATAGCTAAAAGCTGAGCATCTACTAAGCTAGCTTCATCTATATGATTTAGTATAGTATCAGTAGTTATTTTGAGAATATCGTAAATATCATTAATTTCAAGATGCATATCCTCTATATTAGTTATTTGAGAATTAAGAGTTTTAATAACCTCTTTTACTCTTTTATCTACTAAATATATATGAGATAAACTTTCATCTACCTTATTTACAGCAATGTTGGAGGCCTTTACACCTTCTTGAATTACTGAACTGGATTTGTAAGAGTTGTTTAATACTGTTTTAGTATCACTTTTTATACTTTCAATTAAAAGGGATATATCAGTAGTGCTTTTTTTAGTCATTTCTGATAACTTTCTTATTTCAACAGCGACAACAGAAAATCCTCTTCCGTGTTCACCTGCTCTAGCTGCTTCTATAGCTGCATTAAGTGCTAAAAGATTAGTTTGAGTAGCTATGTTAGTTATTAAACCAACTATTTCATTAACCTTATTGAATCTAGACACTAGTTGATTTATACTGCTCATACTATTTTGGTTTTCTAATTGAAGAGTTTTTATTATACTGGCCATTTCCTCAATAGCAATTTTTCCTTCTTTAGATTTAATTACTGAAGCGTTAGTTGTAATATCTAAATTTTCACTTTCAGAATGAAGATTTTGAGTTGATGTATTTGTTTTATCTGCTAAACCAGATAAGTTACTCATATGTAATTTTATCTTGTCTGCCAGCTTGGATAAAGAGCTATGTTGATTATTTACAACATGATGTTGACTTACAGTTTTCTCTAATAAAGCTTTTATAGATTTTATAAAAGCAACTATATCACTATCTTTTTTTTCTGTGACTTTAGTTGTTTCTTTAAGTTCTTCCTTAGAAACAGTTTTCTTTTTTGGTTTAATAAAATTTATAATCATACTACTTCCTCCATAATATCTATAAGAAATAGTATAATGGTTTAAAAAGTTTATAAATATGATTCATATCACATTAATAAAATAATTATACAAAATTAGGATGTATTTTATTGGTACCTTCTTTATAATGATTTAATTTGTGAGTAGCGGGACCTTCTAATATTTCTCCATCATAAGAGAATCTTGATCCGTGACACGGACAATCCCAAGATTTTTCTGCATCGTTCCATTTTAATTCGCATCCTAAATGTGTGCAAGTTATATCAATTAGATGAAGCACCTCATTTTCATCTTTATATGCACCATATTTATTACCATCTATATCAATAACCTTGCCTTCACCAATGTTTAAAGTAACCTTAGTTTCTCCACCTTTTAATTTCCCCATAACTAATTCTTTAGCAACATCAAAGTTTTCTGTAACTATGTTTTTGTACGCACGTAAAGTTAGTGATCTAGATGGATTATATACTTCTTCCCAAGGATTATTTTTTGATAGAATTTTATCTACAAGTATTCTAGCGGCTACTGTTCCATTTGTCATACCCCACTTCCCAAAACCTGTAGCCACGTATATATTTTTATCAGATAGAGATAAGTTACCAACGTAAGGTATTTTATCAAGAGTAATATAATCTTGGGCAGACCAATTGTATAAAAAATCTTCAACTTTAAAGGTATCTTGGGCAAATTTTTGTAAATTATAATAATGATTGCTGAAGTTCTCTCCATGGGCTACTTTATGTCCATCTCCACCTATTAGGATTAGCTGCTTTCCTCTGTTATTTTGGTATCTTAAAGAACGGGTTGGTTTTTCGGCACTTATAAACATAGCATTAGGAAAAGTGTCTTTTATATTAGCGGCTACAATATACGACCTTTCTGGTCTAAGCCTTGCTAAATACAAACCTAACCCATCATAACATGGAAAATGTGAGGAAATTATGACTTTTGATGCGGTTACTTTTTTTCCTGTACTAGTAGTTATTACTATAGAATTCCCTTTATCTATGGCTGAAACACTTGTGTTTTCAAAAATACAATTACATCCGTTTGATAGATATTTAGCTAATGCTAAAAGATATTTTCTAGGATGGAATTGTGCTTGGTTTTCAAATATGAGAGCATTTTTGATAGAGATATTTATAGGAAGGGAATTAGTTACTTTAGCCTTTATTCCAAGACTAGAGGCAATCTCTGCCTCATTTTCTATTTTCTTAATATATGAATCATCATTTGTGTATACATATGCTGGTAATCTTTCAAAATCACATTCAATTTTATGAAGATTTATTGTATCTTCAATAAAATCTATAGAAGATTGGTTTGCGTCTGCGTATTGTTTTGCACGTTCTATTCCAGAGGAATTTTTAATAGTTTCATATATAAGATTGTGTTGAGAAGTCACTTTTGCGGTTGTGAAGGCACTAGTTCCTTGAGCAATTTGACTAGCTTCTAGTATAGCAAATTTAACTCCTTTATTTTTTAATAGATATCCTGCAGTTATTCCAACTATTCCACCACCAATAATAGCTACATCAACATTTATATCTTCTTGAAGTGCGGGATAATTAGTAATATCAGTAGAATCTATCCAATAAGATTTTAGGTATTCATTAGCATTTGGCAAATCATTATGTTTCATAGTACTACTCCTTTCATAATTATAGTTATTATTTGATTATATTGCCAAATTATTCACTCACTTTATTGCTGTAGAAGTTCGAAGAACTTCATTAAATTTATTAGGTTTTCTTATTGGTATAGAATGTCAAGTAAAGAATTCATTAAACTTTATCATAACTCTGTCTTTAAAGAATATTCACCAGATTCTAAGAGCTTTAGAGTAATATCAGAACTTAGTCTATGTTCCATAACTCTATTTACATTTTTACTGTCGGTTCTTTTGTAGAATTCAAGTGCCTGATTATAGGTACTTCCGCCTTTTAATTTTCGTTTAATTAATCTATCCTTTAATATATCACCATCTGCCTCAATAAAGATACTATAATCACATAATTCTTTTAGTTTGTCCCATTTATTTTCTGCTAATAAAAGCCAGTTACCTTCGATGATGATTATATCTGAAGTTACTTCAATAGCATCAGATATTGGATCATGTAAAATTCTATCATATATAGGCCATTTTACATTTTTATTTTTTAGATTATTAATAGACTTATATAAACCTTCAAAATCAAAAGTTTCAGGCATACCCTTTATATCATGTAGATTATATTCTTTGCTGTTAATAGTAGCTCGATGATTTTTCAAATAGCTATTAGTATAGTGAAATCCATCTAGGGGTAAAGCTTGCACATAAAAAGAATCTGTTAACTTTTTACTCAACTGCTCTAAAAACAAAGCCAATGTAGATTTACCTGTAGCTGGTGGTGCAGCTAGAAACACTATAATACGATTATTACGTTGCCTCCTAATGGATATTAATTTATTTAATAAAGGAATAAATATTTTCTTTATTTCGCTTTCCGAATAAATAACATTATACTTAAAGCCATTAACTTCTAATTCTAAATTCAAAATAACTACCTCGTTTATCAAATATTTTAATTTTTTACCAGATTAAAGTGATCTAATAACATTAGGAATTGATTTAGTACAATTTCGAGGAATATATATAGATATCTATTTAACTATATATCTATATATAGTGTTCATGCGGGTTTAAGACCCATACTCAATATTTTATTCAAAAAAGCTATGCAATAAACTATTTGCATAGCTTTAGAATTTTTATAAAAAATTCTTTAACTCATCAATATTTTTTTGTTCGAATTGTAGTAACTTATTAGCTAAACCTAATATTGTTTGATCTTGACTCTTATATTCTTTAATTTTTTTAGTTATATCAATTATCCCCATAGTACTACCTTGGATTAACATCTCTGCCATATGTGACGGGGTTTTGTTTATTAAGGTATTAAAGTTTATTGAGATATAAGTAGATACTTTAGTTAATGTACCTATGCTCTTTGATTCTTTGTTATTAGATTTTAATTTTTCATCTGCTTCATTAAAGATACTATTGTATTCATTTAATTGTGACTGTAGGTTGTTTTTAAAATTTTCATCTGTAGTCATCTTTATTAGCTGAGTTAATGTATCTTTTCCCATTTCAGAATTTTGATAGATATAGTTTAATAATTCTATATTTCCATCCATTAAAATCACCTCCAAAAGTAATTTTAACTAAAGTTGTTTAATTTATTCTCATAGAAAATAATTAAAAGACCACTTTCAGCAAAAAATGGTCTCTTATTGATTAATCTATTTGTGGATTTTCAAAGTTAGCAAAAAGAAATTTTTTAAAGGTATCATGCTCAGATGGATCTTTAAAAAATCTTTCGGGAATTAATATGCTTTGAGATTTGCTAACATAAAATATGTATAAGTTATTGTATTTTAAAGAATCAGTTACATCTTTCCAATAATACTGACGTCCGCCTGACTCTGATTGAACATGTATACCATTCTTATTTATAGTGTATATGTAATTGAATTTATTTGAAGAATTCTTTTTAAAACTTCTTTTTGTTTTAATGCTTGTAGCTATATATATTGCTATATAAACGAATACAGAGCCCAATAAAGAAGCTATAACAACAAACGTAACTCCATATCTTTTATAAAATAAAATACCATACATAACTAGAAATGATATAAATACAATAGCTACCATCCTTTTGAAAATATTACGCATATAAATTTTATTAAGATCACTGTAATCAGTTAGAGATAAGGTTCCTTTAATTTTGATATCTTTTTTTGAATCCAATTTAACTACTCTCCTTGTAAAATTATTATTGCTAAATACAAGTAGATTTTATCATAGATACTAGATTAAATAAACAAAAGTATTTAGTAAGTATAAACTAAATACTTTTATAAACGTTTTAGATATAAACAAATACTGCTTCTATAAGGGCTTGTATAGAAGTCTCTCCTGCTTCTATAGGTGTAAAATTTGTTGTTTTTAATGCTAAAGATGGTGAGAATTCGTTACTTATATTAGTCTTCTCTACTATTTTTAGTGGTAATATATTAACTTTTGCTTTTAGTTTACTAGACATTATAATAGCTTTATTTTGAGCATCTTCAATAGCGAGTTTCAAAGCTTGATTGTAATATTTTGTAGTATCAGAAATAACAAAGTTAATTTTGTCTATAAAATTAGCACCTTTATCTACAGAAACATCTATAACCTCACCGACAGAATCTATATCTGTAACTGATATTTTTAAATAGTTACTAACTTCGTAGCCTTTAAAGATTTCGTTTCCATCTACATAGTCGTTTTTTATTCTTACAGTATAATTTGTTGTTTGTATATCATTAGACTTAATTCCCATGTTATTTAGTGATAAGATTATTCCATTGACTATCAGTGCATTTTCATTTTGAGATTCTTTTAACTTCAAGTTTTCTGTTATAACGCCTATGACTACTTGGGCTATATCGGGCTTTACATTTACAATGCCCTCACCCGTTACTTTTAATATATTACCGGGCTTTTTTAAATCAAAATTATCTATAGGATATCTATAATTATACATACTCACCATTCCTTTTTATAAATAACTATTAAATAATATGCTATTTTTTTATAAAAATACGAGATTTAAAAAAATAAAGGTAGTCCGAAGACTACCTAAAAATAGTATTGAATAATTATATAGATATATGAGAATCCTTTGTGATTTTTAATTCAACACGAACAAGAGCTTTTTCAAGAATTCTATTATAGGTTACTGCCCAATCAGGTGCACCAGCAGCTACTGGGTTTGGATCTAATAATTCGTCTGAAGCTCCTTCAACAAATGCATCCAATATTTCTACGTCATAATGTTCTCTGTGATGGCACTTATTACAGTTTGCTCCATAAGCATCAGAATAATCACTTACAGGTTCGCAAGTTTTTACTTCTACAAAAGTACTAAAAGGTATTCTTGTTGTAAAGTGATATACTGGACCATTTATATCAGCAGCAGTAAAGTCTGTTATAGTTTTATAGTTAATATTTTTATCTATATATCCATCAACTATTACTTTTACAGAATGTTCACCTTTTTTGCTACAAATTGGTATCAATTTAGTGTTTGTTATAACAACAAATTCATCAACACCTATTATACGGAAAACAGCTGGGCTTGGTGGGGATATTAGTAAATCTGCTACAACTAATTCTTGTTTTTCACCCCAACCTATAACAACTGGGGTTTGGATTAATCTTTTGCACTCTGGTTTTTTAGGTTGATATTTTCCTCTTTGATTATATTGACTTCTATAACATTGATTTGTATTACATGCCATAATTATTTCACTCCTCATATAAAATAATGTCTCGATAAAACAAAATAGTTTTTATCGAATTTTGTCATTAGCTATTTATATTACATTATATTCGCAGGTGTCGTAAATGACACAAATTAAGTGTTTTATAAAGTAATTTTTTTAATAATTTTAATTGTATTAAATTACCAAATATAGATATAATATACTTTGTGCTAAATCATGGCTTGAAGGATAATTGTTAATTTAGTATTCAAATGGAATAAGTTTAAGAACTTTTTTAAAGAACTTCTATAATAAATATCTAAAGAATGTATAATGCCGGTTTTATATTCACACAATATTAGGGCAGTAAAGCCTAATAAGGATTAATAAATATAAATATGAGGAGGAATTTATAGTGAAAAAGATATTAAGTATTATTGCAACATTGGTATTAAGTTTATCTATATTGGCAGGATGTGGTAAAGCTGATACGGATACAACTAAAGACTCTAAAGACACGAAAACTGAAGATACTAAAAAGGATGAAACTACAGATGTAGTAACAACTCCTTCAATAGTTAGTAAGGAAGAAGATTTTGATAAAGCAATAACTAAGGATGGAACATGGATTATTGCTATTCTTAATGATTTAACTATTGATCATGATATAGCATTAGAAGGTGATTTTAAAAATGGTAAAAAAGATGAACAAGGAAATGAAACCTACCAACGTAAACTAGCTCTTTATGCTCAAGATGCTAATAAGAAAGTTACCGCTAGATATACTCTTACAGCACCTAAATTAGCTATAAATAGTTTAAATGCTAGAATACAGAGTGGTACTTTCAAAGGAGATTTATATGTGGCTTCAAAAAACTTTGAGCTTGTTGATGCAAAAGTTGACGGAAATATATATTTTGTAAATGAAGAGGCTCAATCAACTTTTAAAATGGATGAAAAGAGTTCAGTAACAGGCAAAAAAGAACTAAAGATACCTAATAGTTAGTTAATATATCCTAAAATAGAAAAAATACTTCTATTTTAGGATATTTTTTTGTTATCTAGGAAATTATAAAATCATATAAATTTAGATAATAAAATTATAGGGTGATGTAATGGTTAAAGAAAGTAAAAGAAACAAGTATAATTCTAAAGAAGCTAGTTTAACAAAATCTATCCAACATAACATGAAGTTATTTTCTGATATTTTTATGGATGATGGTACGTTTAAAGTTAGAACTATTAAAAATAGATTTAATCAAGAATTACAATGTTGTGTTATATATTTTGAGGGGATGATAGACAATAGCTTTATTAGTGCAACGGTAATTGAACCCATTATGAATTGTAATTTTTCAGATTTTGATAGTGATAAAAACTTATTTGAGTTAATACAAAGTGAAATAATAATATCAACTTATATTGAGATAACAAATGATATTCAAAAAATTATTGAATCAATAACACTTGGAGATACTATTGTTTTTTTGGAAGGTTTTTCTGATTGTATGGTAATCAATACTAAGGGTTGGAAGATGAGAAATATAACTGAGCCTAGTACTGAAAAAACATTAAGAGGACCAAAGGAAGGGTTTACAGAATCACTAATAACTAATATATCTTTGATAAGAAGAAAAGTTAGAAATCCTAATTTAAGATTTCAGTTTAGGGAAGTAGGTAGTGAAACAAATACAAGAATATGTATGTGCTACATAGAAGGAATAGCCCCACAAAAAATTTTAGATGAGTTAAATTCTAGACTAGATAAAATAGATATAAACGGAGTATTAGATTCTGAGTATATTCAAGAAATGATAACAGATAATCCTCTATCTCCATTTGAGACAATTGGAAGCTCTGAGCGTCCAGATGTTATTGTAGGAAAGGTACTCGAAGGAAGAGTTGCTTTGCTTGTTGACGGAACACCATTTGCATTAACATTGCCATTTTTGTTTATGGAGTATTTTCAAGTTAATGAAGATTATTATGCGAATTTTTTCTTTACATCTTTTAATAGATTATTAAGGATACTAAGTTTTTTCTTTTCAGTTAGTGTGCCTTCATTATATGTTGCTCTGGTAAATTATAATCAAGAAATGTTGCCCACTCCTCTACTTTTAGGTATATCCTCTGCTAGAGAAAGTGTTCCATTTCCAACAATAGTAGAAGCATTAGCTATGCTAATAATATTTGAAATACTTAGAGAGGCAGGAACAAGGATTCCATCTGATATGGGGCAGGCTGTAAGTATTGTTGGAGCGCTGGTTTTAGGGCAAGCAGCTGTAGAAGCAAGAATCGTTAGTGCACCAATCGTAATAGTTGTAGGGTTAACAGGGATTGTTGCGCTTTTAAATATAAAGATGAAAGGAGTGAATATATTTCTGAGGTTCATATTTTTATTTTTGGCATCTATTATGGGGTTATATGGAATTGTATTTGGGATAATTGGTGTCTTAATATACACAATGGGATTAAGCTCTTTTGGAGTCCCATATATGCTAAAAGTTGGAACAATAAAAATGGAAAACATAAAAGACACTTTTATACGCAGTCCATGGTGGTATCTCAACTTAAACTCTTACAAAGTTACAATTAAAACTACATTAAAAGGGAAAAAGATAGGTACTAGAGATGAAAAATAAAAGAAAAGTTAAATATATAGTTATGGTTATTATAAGTGCATATCTTTTTACTGGTTGTTGGAATTATAGGGAAATTAACAACCTCTCAATAGTAGCTGGTATAGCAATAGATAGAAGTGAATTAGATGGTAAATATGAGGTTACGATTGAGATAGTTAATATTAAAAAAGGAAAGGATATATCTAATAATTCAGAATATATAACTCTTTGTGGAGATAGTTTATTTGATATTATAAGGAACATGATTTCAGTTTCAAGCAGAAGATTATACTTCTCTCATGCTAAAATTGTAATTATAAGTAAGGAATTAGCTAGAGAGGGAATGGGTAAATCTATTGACTGGTACGTTAGGGATGCAGAAACTAGAACTGATATATATTTGTTAATATCAAAAGAAAAAACTGCTAAAGAAGTGCTTATGTCTAAACGGAATGAAAACATGATAGTTTCTTTTGATTTAGGTAAAGTAATACAGAATGAAAAAAATGTTTCAACTGCTCCTAAAGTTGATTTATGGGATTTTCTAGATGTTTTGAAACAAAAAGACTCAAATACATCACTTCCATTGATATTTATAGATAAAAGTGGAGAAAAAGAAGTTCCTAGAATTGAAGGTATGGCTGTTATTAAAGATGATAAACTTGTAGGTATGATAGACGGAGATATAGCTAAATATATACTTTTTACTACTGATGAAATAAAAACAGGGATACTAGTACTGGGAAGGAAATCTTCAGAACCTATTTCTTTTGAGATTTTTAAAAATCGTACAAAAGTAAAATATAAATTTGATGAAGGTAAAATGAAAGTTCAAGTTTTTACAGATACGATAGTATCAATTGCAGAGTATCAAACTCAGCAGCCTTTCAATACCAGCGAAGAAAAAGAAGTAATCGAGAAGCAATTAGCTAATATGCTTGAAGAAAGTATTTACAATTCCATAAATATGATACAAAAAGAATATAAATCAGATATTTTTGGATTTGGAATTACATTACATAAAGATTATCCTAAGGTCTGGAAAGAATTTTCAGATAATTGGGAATATAACTTCGAAAATTTAGAAGTTGAGGTAATATCAAAGGTACAAATAAAAAATAGTGCAACTACTTCAAAACCTATAATGGGAGATTAAACATGGTAGTAATTGTAATTACAATATACATAATTATAGTATTTATAGATCAAGTTACTTTATTTAAAAGTGGAGAAAAAAGAGATTTTTATGTAAGTGCAGTAATGTGTTTAATTTCATTCATTATAGCAATTTTATTAGCATTAAAAATCTCTATATACAGTCCAGCAAAACTAATTGAAAGTTTAATAAAAAATTTTTTAGGAAAACTATAGATAAAGGAATGAGTTTTTAATGAGAAAAGAGACAATATCATTTGTTGAAGGTTTTAGTATGCTAACTTTATTTATAATGGGAAGTACGTTAATTTTAGGAGCAGCTCCTGAAGCAAAAAGAGATAAGTGGATTGCTATAATTATAGCTACTTTAGTGTCCATAATTATAGTTTCTGCCTACTCTAAAATAGCAACTACATTCCCAGGGAAAACTATATTTGATATTTTTGAATTGCTGTTTGGAAAAATATTTGGGAAAATACTAACAATTCTTTACATTTGGTACTTTCTTCATCTTGGGTCGTTAGTTATGCGTAATTTTGGAGAATTTATGAACGTTTTGGCAATGCCAGAAACGCCTATTTTCATTTCAATTATATGTATAGGGGTTTTATGTATATGGGTAGTAAAGTCAGGAATAGAAGTGCTTGCAAGAACTTCAAAAGTGTTATTTATAACTTGTATAGCTGTAATAATTATAATACAATTTTGTACTATACCAATTTTAGATATTAGCAATATTAAACCTATTGTAGAGAATGGATGGATCCCTATAATAGATGGAGCATTTTCTACAATATCATTTCCATATGCTGAAAGTATAGTTTTTATGGGGGCTTTATATTGTATAGAAAAAAAGAATTTAGTCTATAAGGTATACATAAGTAGTGTTATTATAGCAGGGATATTCATATTAGTAATCGCCCTTAGAAATTTATTTGTTTTAGGGGAAAGTGTGGTAGAGGGTTTATATTTCCCTGCGTATCTAGCTGTTAGTAAAATTAATATTGGAGATTTTATTCAAAGAGTTGAAGGTTCGGTATCCATAGTTTTTGCAGCAGGTGTTTTTGTAAAGATAAGTTTATGTCTTTTAGCTGCTAGTAATGGTATTGCTAAGCTTTTTAACTTAAAAGACTATAGATCGGTTGTAATACAGACAGGATTAATCATGAGTTATTTAGCTTATTTTGTTTATGATAGCATAATGGAAATGAGCTATTGGGCAACAAAAATATATAAATATTATGCCTTCCCGTTTCAAATAATAATTCCATTAATAATGTTAATAGTAATAGAAATAAAAGTTAAGAGAAATAAACTTAAAACCAAATAAGTCTATTTCTCTACGTAAACTATCCTATTTAGATAAATATAAATCTTTTATAAAAAAAGTAGTATTTTCAGGGTTTTTGGTAAACGGTATTGAATCTAATTTATAGAAAGTGTCTACTAATGAATAATAATATTTTAGTTTATCTATAAAGTTATTTTCTTCAATATCATCTGGCATTATATCTAAAAGTATATGAATTGACAGCATTAAGATTGTTCTAATTTTAAGATTGCTTTGAATAGTTTCAAAATCTAAAGATTTATTATTAATTAAAGGTTTTACAACTGCAGACAGTTGAGGTGAGCTTAAAGTTAATTCTCCAAGTCCATGTAGCTTGCTTAAAGTATAAGGGGTTTGCTCTATTACAGGTAGATCTATTAATAATGGAATGTAATTATCTAATAATTTGCTGTAATTTTTAATTACTTTATTTATTTTATTTTTATTGTAATCTGTTTTTTTCTTACCTAGCTTCTTTCTCTTTTTACTTACAGGCATTTTATTACTCCTCTCTATAAAAATTATATCGATAGTAATTATAAATATGAATAAAGAGAAGAAACTGTGAATTAGAAATATAAAAAAATCGTAAGAATTGAATCTTACGATTTAAATTTTGTATTATTTAAAAATTTTAACTCTATCTTTTAGTGGTTTGTATTCTTTTTCACCAGGTTCTGTTGTTGGGTTTCCAAAAGGCATTTGAGCGATTAGTTTCCAACTATTTGGTACACTCCATTTTGACTTAACATCTTGTTCTATAAGTTCATTATAGTGTTGTAGGGATGCTCCTAAACCCTCAGCTTCTAAAGCAGACCATATAGCAAATTGATGCATACCGCTTGTTTGTTGAGACCATACAGGGAAATTATCCTTATATAGAGCAAATTGTTGCTGCAGAGATTCAACAATGCTGTTATCTTCAAAGAATAAAAGTGTTCCATATCCAGCTTTAAAAGAGTTGATTTTATCTTCAGTGGAGCTAAACTGATCTGCAGGAACTACTTTTCTTAAAGCTTCCATTGTTAAATTCCATAAATCATCATGAGCATTATCTAAAAGTACTAATACTCTAGTAGTTTGAGAATTAAATGCCGATGGAACATATTTTACGGCATGTTCTACAATTTCTTGTATTTTATCATGAGATACTACAACCTCTTTACCTATTCCATAATAAGATCTTCTTCCTTTAACTACATCATAAAAATTTTTTTCCATTTTAAATTACCTCCAATATAATATAAATTATTATTATTTTCTAATTTTATTCGTCTTTCTTCATCTCAAGAACTAAAATATGAGAAGTGTTTTTTGCTTTGATATATATATTTTCTTCAATTACTTCAGCCGCATCTCTTTCATTTAGAAGTAATTCATTTATACTAGAACTACCCTCAACTTGAAGTATATATGCTTGCCTTCCTTTATTTACAGGAAAATCAATTTCTTCATTTTTATCTAATTCTATAGAATAAATATTGAAATCTTGATTGATTTTTATAGGTGCATTTCCAGACTTACTAGATACCATGTGAAGCCATTTATTTTTTCTTTCCTCCCAAGTGAATCTGTAATCGCCATAATTGGGTTTATATCCTGTGTTATCAGGTAATATCCATACTTGAAGAAATCTTAATGTATCATCGCCTAGATTATATTCACTATGATATACTCCAGTACCAGCACTCATATACTGAACCTGCCCACGAATTAAAGTATTTTCATTTCCCATACTATCGCCATGAGTAAGAGCTCCTTTTACCACATAAGATACTATTTCCATATCTTTATGAGGATGTGTTGGAAATCCTGTATTAGTTTTTACAAGATCGTCATTCAATACTCTTAAAGAACCAAAATTCATGTTCTTAGGATTATAATATTCTGCAAAAGAGAAGTGGAAAATACTTTGAAGCCAACCAAGATTACTTCTACCCATATTTTTATTTTCAATTTTTTTTATCATGAAAATCTCTCCTTAGTTTAAACATTTAATTATAAAATAATACTCAAATATCTATAAATAAACAATTAATCACTAACTTTATTATAAGTATTTAGTTACTATAAGTAAGTGACTTTATATTTATTATCCCATAAGGTTAATTATTAGTCAATAGTAATTCTCAAAAATAAAAAATAAAAGATATTNNAATATCTTTTATTTTTTATTTACATCATTAAAAAAACTTAGTTCCATTTTTCTGCCCATTTTTGAATTTCATCCATAGTAGCTTCTAATTCTTTACCTTTTTCTGATAGTTCGTATTCTATACGAACAGGAATTTCAGGATAAACTTTTCTGGTAATTATTCCTTCCTTTTCTAACTCCTTAAAACGTTCTGTAAGCATTCTAGCACTCATATTAGGAATTGCATCTGCAATATCAGAAAATCTTTTTTGACCACTCATTAAGGTTCGAATAATTAATCCAGTCCATCTTTTTCCCAATAATTCAAAAGCATTTTCAAATTTGGGACACATATGGTATTTTTCCATATTAAATCACCACCTAGTTTCAGTATAGCATATTAACTGTATAAAAGTAAGTGTCTTATTATATTATAGTAATATGCAAAATTTAATCAATTTACCAAATAATATTATAATATACTGATCCCAGAAGATTAAATGACTTTAATGAAAGATAGATAAAATTTTATTTGCAACAGATATTACCTTCAGACTTTAGGGTAATCAACTCTTGTTTTTTTTCTTCGATTTCATAATGAATTTTTAATCTATCATTAGAATTATATAAACTTTTTTTTAATTCTTCTATTTCATTTTCTAATACTTTCTCTATATTACTCATAATAAATCTCCTTTTCATATTATTTAACAATTATCCCTATAATATGAATTATTTAAACACCTTGTTGTTGTAGAAGCTCGCAGAGCTTCATTAGATTCATTGAGGTCTTGTTGTTGTAGAAGCTCGCAGAGCTTAAAATAATCTGCTTGTTGATTTATTTATTAATACTAGTATATGAATTTTTTAGTTTCTTGTTAACAATTAGGATTTATGTAAAGTAAATATTTATAATAACCTCATAGTTTTAAACTATGAGGTTATTATAATTTATTAAGGCAACTTATTTCCAGCAGCTAAATAGATCTTATACCACTCTTCTCTTGTTAATTCTATTCTTGATGCCCTACATATATCTTTTATTCTTGATGAATTCATACTACCTACAACAGGTTGTATTTTAGCTGGATGTCTTAGAATCCAAGCAGTAGCAATAGCTGTATTGGTTACTCCTTTTTTCTCAGCTAATTCATCAATAGTATCATTTAGTTCAGGGAATTTTTCATTTCCTAAAAATACACCTTCAAAAAATCCGTATTGATAGGGGGACCAGGCTTGGATTGTTATATCTTTAAGCCTACAATATTCTAATATACTTCCATCTCTGTCTATAGAATTATTTACTTTCATATTAACGTTTATTCCTGAATCAATCATTCCAGTATGCATTATGCTGAATTGAAGTTGGTTGATTATTATAGAATTGTCACCTAAATATTTGTTAAGTAATTCTATTTGCATTGGATTTTGATTACTCACACCAAAGTGTTTAACCTTACCACTCTCTTTTAATTTTGAAAAAGCTTCTGCAACCTCTTCAGGTTCCATTAAAGTATCTGGACGATGTAAAAGCAAGGTGTCTACGTAATCAGTTTTAAGTCTTTTAAGACTTCCATCTACAGAATTGAGTATATGTTCTTTAGAAAAATCAAACATTTTTCCTGGAACAATACCACATTTCGTTTGAAGTATGATTTTTTCTCTTAAATCAGAGGTTAAATTAATAGCCTCCGAAAAAACTTCTTCTGATTTTCCACCTGCATATATATCCGCATGATCAAAAAAGTTTATTCCTTCTTCAAGTGAGGTTTTAATTACTTTCTCTGCTTCATCTTTATTAAGTGCACTCATTCTCATGCATCCAAGAGCAATCTCTGAGCCTTGAATTTTTCCATTACCAATATTAATATTTTTCATTATTTTACCCTCCTTGGTTATTTTATTTCATCTTTACTATTTTACCAATATATTCAGATGAATGTAAAGGGTTTTAAGCTTTAATATATAAAGAAAAAACAACTAATAAAATTTATCAGTTGTTTTTAATAAATATTAAATTTAAACAAATTATTTTGAGAAAAATCTATTAAGTATATTAGCTGGGAACTGACTTTTATTGAATAGTATAGTGGCTGATAAAATAGCTTGGATTAATCCTAGTGTAAAAAATAGAACATGTAAGAAAACAACATCCCCAAGCATAATACACTGCACAATAATCCAAATTACTAAAGCCCAGCTAAAAGTACTGCTTATATATCCTTGATAATTAGACTTTAAAGAAAGAGTTAATGCACTTAAAAGATTTCCAACTCCAATAACTGTAAACAAGATTATGCCAGGTATCAAAAAGTTAGAAAAAGGAGAGTTTTTAAGAATTGAAGTTGGTACTCCAACTGGATTATTAGGATTGGTAATAGCAGCTAGTCCACCAAAAATAGCGCCAATTCCAACGACTAAATGTAATATAAATAGAATTCTATAAAGTAGCTTCATAAATTCCTCCTAATATTAAATTTTACATCTTTATCTAATTATTATAACAAAAGATATAGAATTAAAGCGAGAATAATAAATTAAATTCTTGTAAAAATAATATTTAACGATGATGAAGCTATTAATAGCAAAGTTAATAGAAATTATAAAACTACAAAAAAAGTTAAAAAGTTTTAGGATATTTCTGATTAGCTATTTAAGAAATATCCCATTAATATTATACATTAGTCAGTTAAAAGCTTATATGCTTTTTTATATTTTTCTATTCTTGCAAAATCCTTTTCAGTTGGATTATTAATTCTTGAGATATCCATATTGTCTCTAAGATCAGCTAATTTTACTCTAAGAGCTATAGGATTTAATTTAACTCTTAATATGAAGTCCTTATAAGACTCATTTGATTTTCTTGTGATGCTAACTAATGCATCAAGAATTTCTATTTCACCATGAAACCCATTATCCTCTAAATGTCGTAAAGTTATACTTGTATCTTCTAATACATCGTGAAGTATTCCGACTATCCTATCCTCATTATTATCTAAAGAAAGCATTACCCTTAAAGGATGTAGAATATAGGGATTGCCACCTTTATCAAATTGTCCACTATGAGCCCTTGTTGCAATAATTATGGATTTTTCTAATAAAGAAATCATTAATTAATCACTTCCTCTTAAGGCTAATTATAGCATAAATGAAAATAGAAAAAAGTAGGAATAGATCCTACTTTATATTAAATCATTTCTAAATCTTCACCATTTGAAGCAATTACTTTTTTATACCATCCGAAGGATTTCTTTTTACTACGTTTAAGAGTTCCGTTTCCTTTGTCATCCATATCAACATAAACAAACCCATAACGTTTTTTCATTTCACCAGTTCCAGCTGATACTAGATCTATACAACCCCAAGGTGTGTAACCCATTAAGTCAACACCATCAATTTCAACAGCTTTTTTCATTTCTTCTATATGTTCTTTTAGATATTTGATTCTGTAATCATCATTTATTGAACCATCAGCTTCAACTACATCTGTAGCTCCTAAACCATTTTCAACAATAAATAAAGGAAGTTGATATCTATCATATAAATAATTTAAAGAAACTCTTATTCCAACTGGATCTATAGGCCAGCCCCACTCTGATTCTTTAAGATACTTATTTTTAACTACTCTAAATATGTTTCCTTCAGTAGTCTCTAAATCTTTATTAGAAGAAGATACATGAGAGTTATAATAACTAAAAGCTAAATAATCAACGGTTCCCTCCTTAAGTATCTCATCATCTCCAGGTTCTTTTTTTATAATAATACCTTTTCTTTCAAATTCCTTTAGTTTATAGGAAGGATAATAACCTCTACATTGTACATCGCTAAAGAAATATTTAAGATCTCTAGAGCCAGAAATATCTTCTTGAACATCTAGAGGATTACAAGTTTCTGCATAGGATAATATATAAGCTAACATCATTCCAATTTTAAAATCGGGATTTATTTCATGTCCTAATTTCACAACTTTAGCACTAGCTATAAATGCATGATGAATTGCTTGAAAACGAGTTTGTTCATCTGTGTTTCTAGTACCTAATGTTGTATATCCATTTAATAAATTAATTTCATTAAAAGTCATCCAGTACTTAACTTTATTTTTATAACGTTTAAATAAGGTTTCTGAATAGGTTACAAAGTAGTCTATAACTCTTCTATCTAACCATCCATCCATTTTGTCAGCTAGGTATTTAGGAATATCAAAATGACATATAGTAACTACAGGTTCTATCCCATATTTTAAACATTCATCAAATACTTCATCATAAAATTTTAATCCTTTTTCATTTGGTTCACTTTCATTTCCATTAGGGAAAATTCTTGTCCAACTTATAGACATTCTAAAACACTTAAAACCCATTTCTGCAAGTAATTTAATATCTTCCTTATAATGATGATAGAAGTCAGTTGCTACATGGCTTGGATAATAAAAGTCTTTGTCAATATACCCAATAGCCCCTGCCGGTAAAGCATCAAATCGTGGAACAGAAGAGGTAGTTCCATCTTCAAGCTTAAATGTAATTCTTCTTGGAGTGTGTAAATTACCTTCTGTTATAACATCAGAAGTAGCTAATCCTCTACCATCAGAATAATAACCACCTTCATATTGATTAGCAGCAGTTGCTCCACCCCATAAAAACTCTTTTGAAAATCCCATAGTAAATCTCCTTTTAAGTAATCTTTTACATTAATTATAACATAATTTATATTATTTTATTTTCAAAATATAAAAAGCAATTAGTTATTATTTCTAATTGCTTTTTATTAATATATATTTATGAGGGGGATCATAAAAAATATTACTCACGTACATATATATTAAATCATTATGATGTTTCACGAATGTGATAACTATGTAAAGTTTATGTGAAATATATAAGAGATAGTTGAAACTTATAGCTCAACTATCTCCTATTTTTTATTTTGTCAGTTCAGAATATACATCTTTAGGATTTATTGTACCTTTAAGTAAATTTTTATCTTCTAACCATTTAATATTTTTTTCCCAGTTTTCCTCATCTTGTGTTAAAAAGTTTCCTGATTTATCTTCCATTAAAGGCATTAATATATCTAAGCTTTGTTTTTCTATATCCGCTTCTAATGGAAAACTTTCATTTTGAATTTTAAGAACTAAATCTAATGATTTGCTAGGATTAGCTACCGTGTAGTCATATCCCTTTTTTGCAGCCTTTAGGAAGGCTTCGATATTGTCTTTGTTTTTAGTCAAGGAATCATCACTTGAGATAAATACTAATTCATAGTTATTAGGTACATCATAATCTACTGGATTAAAAGTTAAAAGGTCTATACCTTCTTTTTCTAAAAGTATCTTTTCATGGTTAATATATCCGCCTATAATTCCATCTACTCTTTTAGTTTGCATAGATGCCATTAAATCATAGCCAACATCTACAAAATCTATTTTTGAAGGATCTGCGCCAGCCTTTTTAGCCATTTCTTTAATTGTCTCTTTATCAATTTCAAAAGAAGGAAAACCTATCTTTTTACCTTCTAGATCTTTTAAAGTTTTAATTCCAGAATCTTTACGAACCATAAGTTGATTTAGAGAACTTCTAACAATTGCTCCAACAGATTTAACAGGGATTCCTTCTCCTCTAGATAAAATAACTTGTTTTGGATAGCTTATAGCTAAATCAGCTTTATTAGTAGCTACTAGCTTAATACCGTCTTCTGTACCAGCTGGAGTTATTAAATTAACTTTTAAGCCAGCTTCTTTAAAGTATCCCTGCTCTTCTGCAGCATATAGGAAAGAATGAACTGCGTTTGGATACCAATCTAGAAGTATGTTCATTTCAGTTAAGTTATCAGCATTTTTTTCTGAATCTTTTTTAGTGCAAGACAATAACGTAAAGCTTACTAACATGATTAAGCATAAAATAAGACTAAATTTTTTTAATTTCATAAGTATTCTCCTTTATTCCTCTTCTATATTTTAATAAAATCTTTTCCAATAAAAGACCAATTGAAAACAAAAACAATCCTAAAAAGGATAAAACCAAAATACCAGCAAAAACTGCATCCGATTGAAGCATACCAGCTACCCTTTTTACATAAATTCCAAGTCCCTTATCAGAACCTAACCACTCTCCTATACTGGCACCAGCAATACTGTAGGTTGCTGATATTTTAAAACTACTTAGAAAGTTTGGTAGTACTGAATTCATGTGAAGTTTTATAAATATTTGGGTTTTGCTTCCCCCCAATGCTTTTAAGACATCTTCTAAATCTTTGTCTACACTATTTAGTCCATCTAAGGTACTAACTACAATTGGAAAAAAACAAAATAAAATAACAACCGAAACCTTTGACCATATACTATATCCAAACCACATTACCATAATTGGCGATAAGGCTATTATAGGTATGGTTTGAGAAACCACAATAATAGGATATAATATTTTACTAATACTTTTAGAAGAATATATAGAAAAAGCACAGAATACACCTATTACTACTGATATACTAAGACCTAATAATGCTTCTCCTAAAGTTACTAATGAATGCTTATATAATATCTCCTTTTGATTCCATAAAGCTTCTATTACCTTTGAGAATCTTGGTAAAATGAAGTTTGGTATATCAAAAAATGGCACTAAAAACTCCCAAGCTAAGAGTATAGAGGTTCCAATAATAAAAGGCAGGAAAGTTTTCTTAAAAATAGTCATTTAAAAACTCCTCCTTAATGTTTTCAAAACTATCTAAAATATTTAAAATTTGCTTTTTTAAAGTTAAGAAGTCTTGAGTCAAAGTTGTATCATAGTTCCTAGGTCTAGGTAATGTTACATCTATGGATTTTAAATTTTTATATGGAAGCTCTGTACATATTAGTATTCGATCTGACAAAAGTAAGGCTTCATCTATATCATGTGTTATCATAAAAACAGTATTTTTCTCTTTTTGACATAGATCTAGTAACCAAGTTTGCATTTTTCTCCTTGTTAGAGCATCTAATGAAGAAAATGGTTCATCAAGAAGAAGTAATGAAGGATTATTAACTATCGCTCTTAAAAAAGAAGCTCTTTGTCTCATACCACCAGATAATTCATGAGGATATAGATTTTCTGTGCCTCTTAAGTTAAAGCTCTCAAAATATGTAGAAACTTTATTTCTAGCTTCTTTTTTACTAAGTCCATTTAGCTCTAAACCTATAGCAGCATTATCTAAGATTGTTCTCCAAGGCATTAAAGAATCCTTTTGCGGCATGTATCCTATTATATTTTTACCTTTGATATCACTAACTCTTATTGAGCCACTGTTAGGTTTTAGAAGGCCTAAAATAAGTCTAAAAAGAGTACTTTTACCTGTGCCGCTTGGCGCTATTATTGTTATAAACTCATTTTTATTAATATTAAAAGATAAATCTTCTAGGATTAGCTTATTTGTATCATTATATTTAAATGTTAGATTTTCTATTTCTAAGGCTTTCATCTAAATGCTCCAACTTTCTTTTTTGTAACATGAATCCCAAAACATGTACTCATATTTAGAGGATAATACAAAAATTTCTTCTAATTTTAGTAGTTCCCTCTCAGGCAATCCTTCTGATATTCTATTCATAAGCTCTATACACCAATTATTTTCATTGTTATACTCTTCACTTGCATATGTCATTATCCATTCCCTATAAAGAGGATGTGCTAATGCTTTTTTATTGTTGATTAAAGCTTTACCTATATAAGCATAGCTCCACATACATGGAAGCAAAGCAGCAGTAAGTTCTGGAAGACCACCTTCTGTTGATACTTGCAGCATGAATTTAGTATAAGATAGATTGCTAGAATTGGGTTCTGTACCTTCTAAGTCTTCTTTTGATATACTAAATTTTTTAGCAAATTCGATATGACCATCCATCTCAATATTTACTATAGTATGTGCACATTTTGAAAAAGCTTGCATATCTTTAAGTGAACTAGATTTAACCATTCCTAAAGCAAATAATTTTATATAGTCTATTAAATAAACATAATCTTGTTTTATATAAAAACAAAACTTGTCCTCTGGAAGTATACCTTGGCTTAGCTCATTTAAAAATGGATGTTCTAAACAAGAATTCCATATAGGTTTTCCTTTTAAAAATAATCTTTCAGAAAATTGCATAAAAAAACTCCTTTCAAAGCAGTAGTGATAATACCACTTCGAAAAGAGTTAATAATCTAATAACCAATCTAAGATAGATTAAGTTTCATATTACTTCTCACTTCCCTTCGCTGGCATTACCCAGTGCAGGTTCAAGGGTCTGAATAAATTCATCTCAGCCTTAACAGCTCCCCTAGTGCACAATAAAATTTTACCTTCTAAAGATAAATATGTCAAGTTATCTGTATAAGTTAGAAATAAATATCCGAAAACTCAATTTCTGTAGCTTGTATTATTCTGCTATCGCTTGAGACAAAAGAATCATTAAAGTTTTCTTTAGGTACAGACGAATTAATGGGCAATTTTATTGTGAAGGTACTCCCTTTTCCTAACTCACTTTCTAATTTTAAGTTTCCCTTAAGAGCTTTAACCAACAGACAAACAAGATAAAGTCCGAGACCTGTCCCTTCTGCTTGACTCGATAAACTACTATCAACTTGTCCGAAACGTTCAAAAATAACTTTTTGTTTTTCTTTAGGTATCCCTATGCCCTCATCTTTAACTTCAATAACAAGTAATTCTTCTTTAGATATAACTTCAGAAGATAAATTTACTGTAATAGACTTACCCTCAGTAGTAAATTTTAGAGCATTTGATAAAAGATTAAATAAAATTCTTTCTAATTTTTCTTCATCTAATAATACATTTTTTGAAGAGATGTGCGATATGAAGATAAGGTGTATATTTTTTTGTTTTGCGTATAGTTGTATTGAGTTAACTAAAGAATTTAGTACATATACAATATCAAAGGTATCTTCGTGTATTTTAATATAACCAGAATTAATTCTTGTAACTTCTAGAAGGTTATTTACTAATCTTAGTTGTCTATTGGTATTTTGCTTAATTACTTTTAAATAATTATTTATTCTAGGAGTAAAATCATTTTTACAAATAGATTCTATTGCTTGTATAGCTAAGTTTATTACAGACATAGGTGTTTTAAACTCATGCGTAATAAAATAAAGAAAGTCATCTTTTGTTTTCATAGACTGCTCTAGAATAAGGTTTTTCTCTTTTTCTGCTTTTAGAAGAGTTTTATTTTTAATATTTAATTGAACTTCATATTTAAAAGTTTTAGTAACATCAGAGCAAACTAATATGCAGAACTTTATATTATCTTTATCCTTATAAATAGGTATTGCAGTAAAATTTAAATAAAAATTTTTATTATCTTTTTTTACTACAACTATTTGATTTTTTACAGTTATTCCTTTTATGACTTTCGAAACTGGTAAATCCTCTTTTGCAAGTAGGTTGCCATGTATGTCATAGTATTCAGAACCGTTATCTAAAGTTTCGCCAATATACGTAAGTTCTTTATTTGTAGTTGAGCAAATATAATCTCTTAAAGTTTTGCTTAAACTCAAGTATTTACCATTACCATCTACAACTGCTAAACAATCATAAATATTGTCTAATATTGAGTTTAATGTTTCATTTTTTAGGTTTAATTCCTCTTCTTTTTTTATAAGCTCTAAGTTTTTAAGTTTTATTGTATTTAACTGTTCATAAATTTTTAGCCTATTTAATACCCGAGTAGTAACATCAAAAGTATTTACCACTAAATACTTTAGTTCACCACTAGTGCATAAGGGGGTAATAATTAAATCACAATATGTTGCATCTTTATGGAAACATTTATGAAGATATTCTTTAATTTGAACAGCTTTTTTAGTATCAATAACTTCTTTAAAAGTTTTCTCTAGTTGGCTGCCTTTCCATCCTGTATTTATATGTTCGATTTTTTTTCCTAAGCTTACATACTTATTATTAAAAGCTTCATCAAGGTAATCCAAATACTGCTCATTTGCCTTAATAAGTATCATGTTTGGTATACTATATACAGCTATTCCAGATATATTGGATCTGTATATTTCTTCTAAATACATATTATTATGCTCAAATCTTGATTCTGGTATTTCGGAGATAGAATATTTAGTTCCATCCGTTAATTTATCTTTGGCTCTAGTAATAACTACAAATCTAACCTCTAAGTTTTTAGTAAATAGAAAGGCTTCTTGTACTTCACCTAGAGTTTCTAGTTTTATATTAATTTTAAGTTTATTGTCCCATACATCTAAAATTTTTTTTGAAATTAGATCCTCTCTACTAAAATCTGATAAACATAAAAAATCTTCACTTATATATTCTAATATCCCATTGTTCTCTATAATATAAGATGTTTCTATGATATTATCCATATTATAACCCCCTAAAGCAAATATTTTAATGTCTGAACTCAAATTCATCATTAATAATATTATATATACTCACTTATTTCTATAATATAACAAAAATACAACAAATTATAATAAAATAATGTGAATTTTTCATTTTATACGAATGTTTAAACTTTAGGAAAGATATTTATAAAATAAAAAAAATAGTGGAATTTTTCTCCACTATTTTAGTTTAATTTATATATCCATGATCCAAAGAAATACTAACTTGAAAATCCATATTATCTATTGCTAATTCAGCAGATATTAATTTTGCTAAGTCTGAGTTAGACTTAAAGTCTCCATCAATTAAGGTTGGAGTTGAAATGTTTATTGAAATATTTTGGGAAGATAAGTTAGTGGCTGCATTGGCTGTAAGCATATTAGTAAGTTCTGATATGGCACTTTGAGCTAATTCATCAAAGTTATTTACAGGCATACCCATCATCATAATAGAAGCAATTTTTTTAGCATTATCTACAGTGGTTCCGTAAATAACATTTCCTTTAATATCACCAATTATGTCTAAAACAATCATAACTCCTGGACTTGATATAAAATTATCTTTAAGTATTATTCCTTTTTTTTCAACATTACATAAACCTATTTGCGGCATCACATTAACAAAAGATTCTACAAAGGGATCTATATGCTTAACATTCATCCAGTTTCACCTCATTCAAATTCTACTTTTTTAATTCCTTTTATAGTTATATTTAATTATATAAAATAATTAAATATAACTCAATAAAATATATAAAGAAAAAATAAGCTTAGATGGTTAATATGTCTCAATATGCTATAAAAAAGTAGAAGAAATAAAAAAGATGATTACTATTTTAAATAATCATCTTTATAGACTACATTAAGGTATGAAATTCATAACCCTCATTTCTTAATTCATTTATTAATTGAGGAAGAGCTTCTGCAGTAGATTCTTTTCCGTAAGTGTCATGCATGAGCACAACTAAATCTCCATTTTTAGCATTTTCAGTTTTGGTTTGATTAAATCTTTGGATAAGTTCCTCTTTATTTCTATGCTTTCCCTCTGCATCCCCAATTAAGGAGTTCCAATCTATATAAACATAACCCTTTTCATCTAATAGTCTGTCTACTTCTTCAGTACCCTTCCAAGAAGCGTGTCCACCAGGAAAACGAACTACTCTAGGCTTGTGTTTTTCTCCAACAACATCAGTTATTAGTTTGTTTGTTCTTTCAACTTCATCCATAAAGGCAGCTGCATTAACATGTCCACCTGGATAAAGAGTTTTGTAGTTATGAGAATAAGTATGATTAGCTAAAGTATTCCCGTCATTTACTATTCTTTTTAATAAATCTTTTGCTTTATCTGACTTATCTAATTCACTACCCACAATAAAGAAAGTTCCATGGATTTTATTTTGATTTAGAATATCTAAAATTTTTGGAGTAACAGTTACTGAAGGACCATCATCAAAAGTTAGATAAGCAATTTTCTTTTCTTTGCTTGTATAAACTCCTGATTTTAGCATGTCCTTAACTTTTTTACTATCAGAAATAGGATCTATTTCTTGTTGATTATTTTGATTTAAAGGAGATTTATCTCCATTTTCAATATTGTTGTTCGCTTCTTCATTAGAAGACTTGGTATCTTTATCAGTTGAATTGGATTTTGAATCGTCATTAGATGAATCTTTTTCATCTGTAGAAGAGTTTCCAGCAAGAACTCTTTCTTCTTGACTACTTGGAGAATAAAACTTTGTTAACAAGTATTTACCACTAAAAAAACCAACGATTACTAATAATAAACAAAATACTACATACCTAGCTATAATTTTTTTCTTTTTTCTTGATTTTGACCTTCTTTTCATGATTATCCCCCTAAAAATGATATAATTATACTATACTCCTTTTATTATAAATTATTATTACATAAAAATTAAATTTTGATAAATATTTGATTATTTGAATAAATGTAAAAATTTAGGGCTATAATAAAGCTAATAGAGAAAGTTACTCCTAAAAATATTAAATTTTAAATTACTTTCTTTATTAGTTTAGTCCCCCATATACTAAACATTTTCTTTATTGTAAGATAAAGAAGACATCAATTGATGTCAAGAAGAAATAATCTCTATATCGGGTTAGAGATTATTTCTTTTTTTATTTTATGCTTAATTAAGTTAATGGTGAATTAAAAAATATACAGGCAAAATTATATCAAAAATAGAAATTTTAAGTCTAATAATTACTTTTAAATAATATCTATTAATATAGTAATTATTAGGAGTAATCTGAGTACATGGAAACAAATCATTTTATAAATCAACCTCCAAATCCAAGTGATGAAGCCAGATATAAGCTACTTAAAAGAGCTTTATCAACAGCAGGACGAGAAGAAGACTTTGAGAACATAATTAAACTTCTAAGTCCGCCGCCTGATATTTTGAATTATTCGCCAGCTGGAAGTTTAAAAGGAAGAAAAATAGGTGTTATTGGTGCTGGAGTTGCTGGAATGGCGACCGCATTTGAACTTAGAAAACTTGGGTGCGATATTACGATATTTGAAGCTAATGATGAAAGAATTGGTGGAAGAATTTATACTCATTATTTTGATGAGGCCAAAAAACTTTACGGTGAACTTGGAGCTATGAGAATCCCAGTATCCCATGAAAGTGTTTGGCACTACATCAATTTATTTAAACTTAATACAGATGTTTTTATTCAAAGAGATCCAAATGGATTTATATATGTTAAAAATACTAGAATTAGAAATTATCATGGAGAAATCGAAAAACACTTTTATCCAAAGTTTAATTTAACTCCAACTGAAAGAAATACTTCTTGGAGAGAGCTTTATGATTACGCAATGAATAGTCCAATGAAAAACTTATCTCCTTATGTAAGAAGTGAAATACTGAAAATTTTATCTGTATATAATCCTGAGTATGTTCCCTTGTTAAATGTTAGCCTACGTCAGAATTTTGAATTTTTAGGTCTTAGTCCTGGGGCCATACAGCTTATAACAAGTGTCGATCCAACTTTATCACCATTGCTGGATATATCTTATAACCACTATTTATCACAGAACTACCCTGTTGATTTAGAATATGTATATAGAATAGAAGATGGTTTATCAAATCTTCCTTTAGCGTTTTATAAGTCTCTAAAAGCAGAAGCACCAATAGAGTATACTAATCAGGAATTAGATAGTTTAGGAACTGTTAAATGGAAATTAGGATGTTGGGTATCTGGGATATATAAATCTGAAGCTAGCGATAAGGTCTTTATAAAATATAATAATAAAAATTCTACTGAAAAATATTATGAAAGCTTTAATTATATTGTTTGTGCTATTCCTTTTTCCACTCTTAGGACTGTAGAAATTGCTCCTGTATTTTCTAATATAAAAATGCAAGGAATAAAAGAAATAAACTATGTAGATACTCAAAAAACTTTATTTCTTTGTAAAAAACGTTTTTGGGAGGAAGATACGGAGTATGGACGAATTAATGGAGGAAATTCACTTACAGATATGTCAATAACTAATATAATATATCCTTCGGATCATCCTTATGGTAGAAATCCAAGTGATCCTGGCGTACTTATAGCTTCATATAATCAAGGAAGAGAAGCTGTTTATTTAGGAAATACTCCTATTGCTGTTCACGATGAAATAGTTAAGAGGCAGGTGGAAATGGTTCATGGGCTACCGAATAAATATTTAGATTCTATAGTTCAGGATTCAAAGTATATAACTTGGAATAATGAAGAATGGTTTAGAGCTGCGGTATGTAAATATATGCCAGAACAAAAAAGAATATTTGGTGATAGTTTATTAAAACCAGAATACAATTGTAGGGTTTTCTTTGCTGGAGAGCATGTTTCTTCAACCCCTAGCTGGATTCAAGGATCTCTATATACTGGTAAACTTGCTGCTAATGATTTAGCTAAGGTAGCTAGAAATAGAAGTTAATTTCTTAGAGTCTTGATTATTATTTAATCAAGACTCCATTTTACGTTTATACACGTTTTATAGGTTGATATATGTGAAGCTCACAATAATTATCTTTAGACAAAGAATTATCTATATATTCAAGTCTAAAGGAGTCTGCAAATTTAAAGTCCGATTGAAATATCCATTTTCTATATAAGTGTGCTAAAATTCTTCCTATATGTTTGCCCTTAATATAGTCAGGCTTGAAAAATCCAATAAATTTAAATACAACATATTCATGATCAGATATTGCTATTCCTTTCATGTTTTCAGGAATATATTTTAGATTTTCAACTTGTACAGAAGGCATATAATATATATATCCATCTGGATTTTTACTCCAGTCAGTATATCCAATATATATGTGAGGGTTAATAGGATTTTCAATGATATTCTTATTATTGTAGAAAAACTCACGGCCATAAGCATTAGCTGAATTATCCCCAGACTTACTTAAAATCTTATGTTCTGTTCCTATAATATTAAAACCTTTCTTAAATACAAAAAAAGGTTTATATGTAATTGAGTTATCTATAGTTAGAATTTCATCAGTATTAATCTTCTCTGTAATAATAACTGATATATCTTTTGAGCGTATTTTAAGAGGTGTATATCCAAACTTCTTTTTAAAGGATCTTATATAGGATTGTTCATAGTTAAATCCAAAATCCATGGCTATATCAATTATTCGTTTGTTAGTATAAACCAATTCATTAATGCTTAAAGTTAATCTTCTTGATTGAACATATTCTATAATAGACTCCCCTGTTAATGATTTAAACATCCTGTGGAGATAATATTTAGATACACCCGTTTCTTTTGATAGGTCATCTAATGTTATTTTATTATATATATTATTTTCAATATACTCTACGCAAACCTCTAATGTATCTTTTAAATTCAGCATAATACTCCTCATAAATTATTAGTTGAAAGCAATAACTGTTCATTTTGAGTAAATTATATATGATATTTTTATTTATGTAAATAATACTATAAAAATCTGAAATTTATGGAGGTTTTTAGCTTGAAAAAACGTGTAGTTATAACAGGGATGGGTGTTGTATCATCTGTAGGAATGGGAACAGAAGAGTTTTGGAATAATATAAAAGAAGGTAAAAGTGGAATAAGCAAAATAGAAAGAGTTGATGTTTCTGACATACCAACAAAGGTAGCAGCTGAAATTAAGGATTTTAATGGTGAGTTATATATAAGCAAAAAAGAAATTAGAAGGACTGATAGATTTTCGCAATATGCTATAGCAGCTGCGCAAATGGCTATAGAGAACTCTAAAATTGATTTAGACATAATAAATAAAGAACGTCTAGGGGTTATTGTTGGTTCAGGAATAGGGGGAATTGAAACCTTGGAGAATCAACATAAAGTACTTCTAGAAAAAGGGCCTGGAAGAGTAAGCCCATTTTTAGTACCTATGATGATATCTAATATGGCTTCAGGGCTTATTGCTATAAAATATGGGGCTAAAGGGTTTGTAGAATGTGCTGTTACTGCTTGTGCAACTTCTACGAATACTATTGGGGATGCGTTTAAAGTAATACAAAGAGGTGATGCAGATGTAATTATTGCTGGAGGCGCCGAAGCTTGCATTACTAGGTTATGTCTTGCAGGTTTTTCTTCAAGCAAAGCTATGACAATAGATGAAAATCCAGAAACAGCTTCTAGACCATTTGATAAAAATAGAGATGGGTTTGTTATGGGAGAAGGCGCTGGAATACTTATTCTTGAAGAATATAGTAAAGCTTTAGAAAGAAATGCAAATATAATAGCAGAAATCGTGGGATATGGATGCACTAATGATGCGTATCATATAACTTCACCTGCAGAAAAAGGGGAAGGCGCGGCTAGGTGTATGAAAATGGCCATTGAAGATGCTGAAATAAGTCCAACAGATATTGGATATGTAAATGCGCATGGAACATCTACAGAAGTTGGGGATAAAAATGAGACAGCTGCAATAAAGACTGTATTCGGAGATTATGCTTATGATATATCTATAAGCTCAACAAAGTCTATGACAGGACATATGTTAGGCGCTACTGGAGCTGTAGAAGCAATTATAACAGCCTTATCAATTAAAGAGGGATTCATTCCGCCTACAATAAACTATTCTACTCCAGATGAAAACTGTGATTTAGACTACACCCCTAATAAAGGAAAAATTAAAACTATATCATATGGAATTACTAATTCTCTTGGATTTGGTGGTCATAATGCAAGCTTGGTTTTAAAAAAATATAAAGATTAGTTGAAAAATATAAATGCTTTAGCAAGATTTTAAAATCTTACTAAAGCATTTATACATTAATCTAATATAGAATATTTTATATAATTTTTGTTACAATAATCTACTATTGTGTCGTAATAATAATTAAAAACAATATCATTAGAGTCAAAAGAAGATTTTTTTATCAGAATTTTATCGACAAAAGAAACTATTTTAAGCAACTTACTTAAAGCGGCACTTTCAAGTTTTATCTTGGGATTAATTTCGAGATTTATAAATGTTTTAAATCCAGAATCGTGAAGATCCTTTAAGCAACTAATTCTTTCTAAATAAGAAGGGGAATTTGGTTCAAGCTCATTTCTAACATCTTCATCTAAAGATATTAAACTTATACCAAATTCATTTTTCCTATCTAAATTAAGTATATTTTCAGGAAAATCAAGAGTGCAAAGTTGAACTTTATTATCTTTGTTTAATAATTGTTGTAATTGAACATCTCCCACTTTAAATACCTCACTAATACAAATTATATAATTAATAATAACATAATTTGTTTGATAAATACTAGTAATATACTTTTAACTAATAAGAATACTACTCAAGTCTACCCTTTATGCCAAATAAAAATTGGGAGTATATTTATGAATGAAGTAACTTCATTTATTTCGCTAATTTGTTTTCTGGATATAACTCTATCTAAATGGCAATCACTCATTCTAATATCTACATATACGGGTTGAGGAGCTATATTATTTTTTATTTCTTTTACAAAGCAAGAATATTTTTGCTGTTCAGAACCTTCATAGTCAAGTTCATTAAAATCTAGATAATTTAATGAATATAAGTAACTAATTTTAAAGTCACTCAAGCTTCCTCTAATTCTTAATTTATACATTTTCATTTGTTCTATTCTCCTTTAATTTTATTATATTTTTTATAAAACAGAACTAAGTACCATAAATATGATACTTAGTTCTTACATAAATTTTTATAACATACTAAACATTTAAGCCTGATGCTTCAGCTTCTGCTTCTTGCTCACTCTTAAGATTCATAGAATCTATCTTTTTAAAGAATGGGAAATAAACAACAACTGAAATTCCTATACAAATTATTTGCATTAATGCTGTTCTCCATCCTCCTAGGATAAATCCTGAAATTATAGGAGGTGTAGTCCAAGGAACAGTTACACCAGTAAATAATGGAACTAAGCCTATTCTCATAGCTATATATGCTACAATAGCTGAAGTTGTTGGAGCTAATATAAATGGTACAAACATTATTGGATTCATAACCATTGGGAATCCAAATAGTATTGGTTCATTTATGTTAAATACCCCAGGTCCTACAGCAAGTTTACCCAAAGCTTTATTTTGCTCAGATTTTGCTATAGTAAGCATTAATATTACTAACCCTATTGTTAATCCTGATCCAGTTACAGTAACAAAGCTTGCACCAAATTGATCTGTTACTATATGACCTCCATTAGCTAAAGTTAATTCTTTACCTGCATCTATAATTGCTTGATTATCTAGTCTATTAGCAGTAGTAAGTCCACTCATTACACCATTAACTATGGTAGCTCCATGAACACCAAACCACCAGAAGAAAGGTACAAGTGCAGTTGTAATTATTAAGCCTATTAATGAATCTGTAAATCCTTGTAGTGGTGTTTGTAATACTTTAAATATAAAGTCTATTAAAGTAGTATTAAGTGCATATCTAAAGAACATGTATACAAACATAGTAGCTGTTATTATTACAAGTCCTGGAATAAGTGCTGAGAATTGATTTGCTACTCCTTGTGGAACCCCAGCAGGCATCTTAATAGTTATTTTCTTAGTTAGGAACCATGAGTAAACGAATCCAACTAAGAGTCCTATAATTATGGCTGTGACCATACCTTGTCCACCAAGCCAAGTTCTAGGAATAACACCTGACACAACTTCACCTGATTTAGATGTTGTATATTGATTTAAAGTTATTAAAAATACTGCGAACGCTATGATTCCTGATCCTAATGGTTCATGACCTTCATTTTTAGCATACATATACGCTATACCTATTACTGCTATTATAGCCATAATCTGCATAGTAGAGTTATAAACTTGGAACAATGGTTCAGTCCACCCTGCTCCAAAGATTCCAGCCATCCAATCATTAAATGGCTTGTATGGTATTTGTGCTAGTAATAAAAATACTGATCCGATTAGTGACATAGGTAGAGTGTATATTATTCCGTCTTTTAGTGCGACAATAGCTTTGAGTTCAACAAATTTCATTACGATACTTATAAGTTTTTCTCCACGTGTTTCTGACATTTATAAGTCCTCCTTAAAATTTTTTTATAAGACAAATTAAAATATAATTTGTAGCTTAACTCATTGAATTTCTTATAAATAAATTCTTAAAACTATTATCTATATTGCATTATTTATTCAGTAGCTTTAAAGCAAAATCTAAAACCTTATCGCCTTTCATCATTCCATAGTCTACTGAATTTATTACATCTACTGGTACTCCTTTTGCACCGCATAATTTTTTTGCATTAGGTAATTTATATCTAACTTGTGGTCCAAGCAGCGCTACATCGATACCTTCTTCTAATTTTTTTGACATAGTTGATTCTGGGAAAGCTTCTATAACAACATCTACCCCTTTTGTTTTAGCTGCCGCTTTCATTTTTTCCACCAAAACACTTGTTGACATTCCTGCAGCACAAAATAATGTAATTTTAATCATTTATTTTTCCTCCTTAATAAATTAATTTCATATTAACCCAAATTATTATTTATCTAGTAATTGATTAACTATCTTTCTTAATTCAATTATTTGCTCGATCATGTTTTTTTCGGATATAGTTGTCATTAAATGGTCTTGTGCATGAACAAATAATACTGAAACTTCGGTTTTAATACCTGCGGCTTCTTTTTGTAATAAGTTTGTCTGAGAATTGTGAGCTAACTCAAGAACTTCATTTGCCTTATTTATTAATTCATCTGCTTCGTCATATTTTCGATCATTTGCTGCGGTAAGGGCTTCATAGGAATAAGCTTTAGCATCACCAGAATTTATTATGATGTCCATTATAATTTTCTCTAACTCCTCCATATTAAACCTCCTAATTAAATATTTGACACCTATGCAATTAATTAAAGCAATTTCTATGCCAAAACACTAAAGTGTAGAAGATAAAGGGATTGTTGAATAGGAAATTTATAAGTGTTTAAAGATTGTTTTGAAAAATTAGACAGTGTTTAAAGAATTATAAATAGTGTTTAGATGTTTTAGCGAAAAAGATGATAATGTTTACAAGTGTTTGGATTTATATTTAATCTGTTTATATGAAAAAAAGTCTAAATTTCTTTATAAAATGAAACTTAGACTTTAAATATTTATTATTTATAATAGTTTGTCCCCCATACTCCTATGAGAATCATGGCAGAACCTATTGTATGATATAAGTGAAAGTTTTCTTTTAAGAAAATAACCCCAGCTAATATTGATACTATTGTAGAAATATTAGCAAATACAGCCGATTTGGAGGCTTCCATTTTAGACAATGTAAAATTAGCAAGAAAATAAGCTACTATAGATGATAATATTCCTAAATACAAAATTGATAAAACAAAGCTTGAACTTTTTAAAGGCTCAAAGTAATTGGATAATGATCCATTTAAGATATGATTACTTACAGAAACTATATTAAAAAAGATTGCTCCTAAAAACATCATAAAGTAAGTAACTTCTATAGCTGTAAAATGTTTAGATATCTTTCTAGCTATTATATTAAAAAATGCAGCTGAAAACACTGCAACACTCAAAAATAATACGCCTAAAATAGAATTTCCAGAGTTTTTCGAGCCATCCATAAGTATGATTAACACTACTCCAGATACAGATAAAATAATACTTAATACTTGCTTTCGTGATGGTTTTTCATTTAAAAAGTATATAGCAAGAATTGTTACTACAATAGGAATAAGGGCTATCATAAGTCCACCTAGTGAGCTTGAAGTCCTTTGAAGTCCATAGGTTTCAAAAATGAAATAAATTATTGGCTCTATAATAGCTAAAACTATTAACCATTTCATAGGTTTATTTTTATAATTTACTTTAATTACTTTAATTACTATAAGCAAGCTCATAATTATAAAAGCTAATAAAAATCTAAAAGCTACTAGGGTTATAGGGTTTGATACCATTAAAGCTTTTTTTGTAAATAAAAAACTTAGCCCAAAGATAATATTAGTAACTAATGCAGTGAAATACGGAATAATTTTTTTGTCTATTTTCATATTTTAGTATCCTTTCTTAAAGCTGAATTTAACTACAAAGAGTAAGTATACTATAAATTCATTTATTACTCAATATTATATCTCCATACACGCATATCACTGTAATACCATAATTATGGTATTACAGTGATATGCAGATATTCAAGTATGGAGGTATGAAGTGCTTTTTTGCTTGAATTTTTATAACGAGTGAAAGAATCCGCTTTCCTTTAGTTAAAAAAAGTGATATTCTCATTTATATATATGTGTTAGTGAGGTATAACAAATGAGAAAATTTAAGAAGATCTATATTGAAATAACCAATGTATGCAATCTTTCTTGTAGTTTTTGTCCTGAAACTTTAAGGAAACCTGAGTTTATAAAGATTGATGCTTTTTCTAAAATACTAGATGATATAAAACCTTATGGTGAATATATTTTTTTTCATATAAAAGGGGAACCACTACTCCATCCAGAATTAGAAACTTTATTAGATATTTCTTTTAAAAAAGGATTCAAGGTTAATTTAACAACAAATGGAACCCTTATAACTAAAGTAAAAGATATATTACTAAATGCCCCTGCTCTAAGGCAGATTAACATTTCTCTTCATAGTTTTGATGGTAATGAAAAAACTGTAAATAAAGAAGAATATATTAATAACGTTATTGAATTTTCAAAGGAAGCTAGAGAAAAGAAGATTATAACTGGACTTAGACTTTGGAACTTAAATGAAAACAATAATACAAATCTTAAGTTAAATAAAAACAAAGAGATTTTAGAAATTATAGAGAGGGAATTTGATCTTCAATATAAAATTGAAGACAAAATAAGCGAATGTAGAGGAATTAAGATATCAGAATATATATATCTAAATCAAGATTATGAATTTAATTGGCCTGCCTTAACGGAGGATGAGGATGATGGTATAGGTTTTTGTCATGGGCTTAGAAACCAAATTGGTATATTAGTAGACGGAACCGTAGTTCCTTGTTGTTTAGATGGAAATGGAATTATAGATTTAGGAAATATCAATAACAGTAGTTTTTCAGAAATAATAGAAAGCTCTAGAGCTAAGGATATTACAGAAGGATTTTCAAATAGAAGAGCTGTTGAGGAGCTTTGCAGAAAGTGTGGGTATAGAAAGCGATTTGGGAGGTAATTTTATAAATGGATATTAAGGAAAAAGTAAAAGGACTCCCCTCTTCACCAGGTGTATATTTAATGAAGGATTCTCTGAACAATATCATATACGTAGGAAAGTCTAAAAATCTTAAAAATAGAGTTGGCTCATATTTTATTAATTCTAAAGCACATTCACCTAAAACTTTAAAATTAGTAAAAAACTTAAAAGATTTTGATTTTGTGCTTACTGATACTGAGTTTGAAGCTTTTATGTTGGAATGTAAATTAATAAAAGATATAAAACCAGCCTATAATAGGCTTATGAAAAGTCCTAAGTCTTATAAGTATGTACATGTAAATCTAAACAAAGAATATCCTGATTTTAGAATAGTTGATGAATTAACTTCGGAAGAGGGTATGCTTTATTTTGGACCTTACGTAAGCAAAAGTTCTCCTGGAAAAGCTGTTGAAGGAATCAAGGATTTTTATAAAATATTATGCTCTAATGACTTTAAAAGAAAAGGTTCATGTTTAAACTACTCTCTTGGTATTTGTGTAGGATTATGTGTAGATGACTCAAAAAAAGATTATTATATGGACGTAATTAATAAGGTTATAAATTTATTAGAAGGTAAAGACTCATCTATATTAAATGAAATTGAAGAAGCAATGAGTCAGGCATCTGAAAACTTTGATTTTGAGAGAGCTGCTAAATACAGGGATTATTTAACTTTTATAAATTATTTAGTTGTAAGTATTAAAGCGGTTGATTTTACTGAAGAAAATAAAAATATAATTTTAGTAGAATACTTGGATAATGAAAACATAAAGATATTTTTTATAAAGGGAAATAAAGTTGTATTCAAGGAAAAAGGTGCGTTTATTAAACTAACGACCTTAGCTCAAAATATAATAAAGCATTATAAAAAGCTTAATCTTAATGATGGGACTTTTGTAGGTAAAAACGAGGTGGACGAGGCTCAAATAATCTATAACTACATAAATAGTAAATCAGATAATCTAAAATTTATAGTAATTCCAGATGAATTTATATCCGATGCAAAGTACATAAATAGAGAGATTAAAAAACTATTTGAATAAACTAAGGTGTAAGAACTACTTTATGTAATATTTCTTACACCTTTATTATTTGATTTTAATCCAATAACTCAATGTTGATTCTTCTTTAAGACCTCTCTTTTTATGCATAGTATAAGCTTTAGAATTTTCCTCAATTACTATTAGAAAGATTTTATCTATATTTTTATTGTTTAGGAAGTTCATGGCAGTTTCTAAAAGTGATTTACCATAAACAACTCCTCTGCATTTCTTGCAAAGCCCTATGTCAAATGAACCTTCTTTATTATCATGTGTGAGTGGAATTAAATCTAAAAGAGGTGCGTTTAAGGATACATCATCTAAATTCATTTTAAGAGATCTATAGGAATTATTTAAGCCTAATTTTTCTAAAAGCTTTAGTTGAATAACATTTCTTTCTCCTAAAAGTATACTTTCAGCATTATATTTATTTGCTATTAATACAGCTTTTTCTATAAGTTTTTTTGCAATTTTAATATTATCTTCAGAAACATCTAGTAAATCTAAAAAGTGTATATATACAGTTTTTAGTTTTTCAACCACTTCAAGGACTATATTTATTTTACCAACTACTTTTCCATTATTAAAATAAAAAAGAACACCTCTTCCATAATCATAAACTTTTGAACCAAACATGGTATTAAATTTGTCCCAAGTCATGATGTTGTCATTTCTAGTAATAAAATCAAAAGCAAGTTTTTTCTCATCTTTATTTAAATTAATATATTCTTTAATCATTTTAGGTATCTCCTTAATTATGTATAAATCTATATCAATATTTTACTATTATATACTATTGTACTATAATAGTTTTGTATGATTTAAATTTTTAGGGGGGATTATATGAGTAAAAAAAGATTGATTTTATACATTATTGCTATATCTAATTTAATAGGCGGAATTATAGGATTACTTTTCATGTATCAGTCAATAAAGAGTAACTTAGTAGTTAATTGGACAGATATATCTATTAATACTAACGTTAAAGTTATAATTTTTATTGTTTCAATACTATTTTGCTTATCGCCTATTCTTATTTTTACCGGAAAAAGAAAAGCTTTACTTATATTCTATATAATAAATATTTCAAATATTCTATTTGAAATTATTACTTTTATAAGAGCTAAATATTTTATAGAAGACTTAGAGATTTCTAATAGTTCTGGCATTCCAATAATCAAAATACTAATATTTGTGTACTTAATTAAAAATGAATTAGATGAACATAATTTAAATACTAGCAATAATATTACCGCTTAAAGATAAAAGGATGCTTTTATGTGCATCCTTTTATCTTATACATATTTTATAGTTTTCTTTCTTTTATAATAAAGATATAAAATAGCGAGGTTTACTATTAAAATAAAGGTAACAGCAGCCCCACCCTCTGGACCAAATGAACCACCGTTTATTAGATTATTCTGAGCTACTGTAGTTTCATATAGTCCGTTTGTAGGGTTTCCACTAACTTGAAATCCAAAGACATACCCTTGAAAATAGTTCCAAGTTATATGATAGCCTATAGGCATCCATATACTTGAAGATTTAATAAACATATAGGCAAAAACTATTCCTACTAAAAAGATGTTAAATAAACCTAAAGGATTAGCATTAAGATTACTAGCATGCATCAGAGAAAAAATTAATGAAGATACTAAAACTATAAGGAAACTGTTATTTGTTTGTTTTAATACTGACATCAAATATCCTCTAAAAAACACTTCTTCTCCAAAACCAACTAATATAAATAGTACTATACCTAAAAGTATTTCGTAAGAAAAATTAGGTTTAAGAAAAGAAGTAACCAAGGTTGCATTATTAGTAGCTATTAGTATAAAAAATACTATGGTTATAGACAGAGCGCCTAAAAATAATCCCAATATTAAATCAAAACCATCTCTTTTTATTGAAGTTAACCCCATATTTCTAAAAGGTTCTTTCTGAACAAGTTTCCAAGAAATCAAAGAAACCAAAATAAAAGATATTGTGCTAACCCCCATGTTTAACAGTGAATAAATAGAATTATTACGGCTAATAGAAAATATAGCACCAAAAAGTTCGATTATTATTGATAAAATAAATATTGTTAGGAATAAAATTAAAAATGAAATAGCGATCTTCCAGCCACTTCGAAGCTGATTATACCTGTTTTTAAAAATTAACATTAGTAAGCCCCCCAGCTTTTTAAAATTTACAAAGATTGAATAATTAATCTTTGTAAAGAATAGATAATTTATGATGTGTATATAATATTCTTCCTCAGGGATAATATTCCTCTTTTATTTTTATAATTTAGTTCAAAAACAATTAACGCTTGCATATAAATTTTCATATAATACTTGGGAAGTCTCTTTTGTACAAATATGAAAAGCCATTGAGTTTTCTTCTGATTTAAACTTAATATATATTTCAAAAGAGACTTCTCATATTTAAATTTAGTAATTAATGAATATATTAATAATATTTTGTCTATAATTTAAATAACATTCTTAAAATGGATGTTATTTCACAAAGAAAGGTACTATATCCTTACTTTTCTTTAAATTCGGCATATAACATAACTACCTCCTCTTATTTGCAAAAAAAAGAAAGCTTTCTCATGATTTTGAGAAGGCTTTATTTTATAGAAATTATAAATTTGGAAATAATCTCATTCTGTATGAATTCATTGAGGTTGTTCCAAGTTTATCTAAAAGCTTTGCGTTAGCATAAGCTCCAACAAATGCACCAATAACAGGAACTAGTTGGAGTAATTTTGCTAAATCTATATAATCTCTATATTCTTGTTGAAAATCACGCCAATTAAAGGCATTTATGTCTCTAGGAAGTTTACTTGAGGTCTCTTCCCAATTTTCCATTTCTAAAAACACTTTATTAGTTTTAGATTGGCTAGAAAATGCTAATTGAAATATATAAAGTATATAAATTCTTTCTTTATAGTTTTTTACATCATATCCATATATAGCAGCTATTTCATATAAAAACTTGATCTTAATACTAAGTAATAGTGGAAAGTCAGCTAAGCCTAATAAAAATCCTCCTGCACCTGTACTAGCTCCTTCAACGATAGCTGTAGTCTTATAAAACTCTATTTTTTCTCTTGCAAGTCTATCTCTTTCCTCTAAAGATATGTTTCTAATAGGATCTTTAGCTATAAATTCTGATCCAACTAAAACAGCTTTAATCATGTTTTTAATTGCAACTGTCATTATTTCATGATATTTTTCAGGCAAAACATCATTAAATTTATTTTGAATACCCTTGGATGCTTTATTAAAAATCGAGGGTTTTTTCATCATTTCAATTTTCCATTTACTTAATTCAGGTATTAGTGATTTTTTATATTCAGACATAAAATCCTCCTTCTTAACTTTTACTATATTATATACCAATTCTTATACTACTACACAATTATTAGATATTTATTAGAATTTTATAAATAATTTTATAGTTTTAACCATAGAAAAACACCCTAACTACTTAGGGTGCCTTTCTACTCTAAATTTATTATTCAATTATAGCTATAGTATCATCAACCATGCCTATTATCTCTACGCCTTGATTAAACATGTCCTCAATATAGTCAGCAATTTCTTTGTTTATCTCTTCGCCAATGCTAACTATAGGAATTCCAGGAGGATAAACAATTATAGTATCTCCACTTATTTTGTTAACTGCATCTTTTAGGTTTACATACTTTTTATCACTAAAAAATGCATCTCTTGGATTTAATAAGGTTTTAGGTATGCTTAAGCTCTTAAAATCAAAATTTAATTTTGTATCTTTACTATGATTTTCTCTTATATACTTAAGAGCTTTTACAAGTTTATCTAAATCCTGAGTTGTATCATCTAAACTTATAACAGCTAATATATTGTACATATCGCCAAGTTCCATTTGAATCCTGCATTCACTTCTTAGAAGGTTAACAACTTCAAATCCACTAAGTCCAGTATCTTTTACACATATACAAAGTTTACTTAAGTCTATTGACTTCATATTGTATTTAGTTATTTCTTGTTCATCTAAAACATGATAACCATCTAGAGCATTTATCTTTTTTCTACCTTCAACACATATTTCCACTACTTTATCTAATTTAGCTTCTCCAGTAAGGGCTAAATTTTTTCTAGCAACATCTAAGCTTGCCATCAATAAATATGAACCGCTAGTAGTTTGTAATAAGTTAAGAGTAGCTTTTACTTTCTTAGGATCAACTTTAGTAGAATTTATTAACAAAGCTGAACTTTGAGTTAATGAACCACCGGTTTTATGAAGGCTTACACAAGACATATCGGCTCCCATCCTCATTGCAGGAGCAGGATACTTGTCATTAAAATAGAAATGACTTCCATGCGCTTCATCGGCTAAAACTAGCATATTATGCTTATGAGCTTCATAAACTATAGGTTCAAGGTTTGTAGTTACGCCATAATAAGTTGGGTTAATTACTAAAACTGCTTTAGCATCGGGATTATCTCTTATTATATTAATCATCTTATCTTCAGTAACGTTCATGAAAATCCCGTATTCAGTGCTTATTTCGGGTTCTATAAAAACTGGAATTATTCCACATAGTATTAATGCATTCAATACACTTTTATGAACATTTCTTGGTATTATTAATTTTTCTCCAGGTCTACAAACGCTCATAATCATGGATTGAATACCTATTGTGGTACCATTAACTAAAAACAATGCCTCATCTACGCCAAAAGCATTTGCCATTAGTTTTTGAGCATCTTTAATAACTCCAGTGGGTTTTATCAAATTATCTAAATTTATCTTGGAATTAACATCATACTTAAATATCTCTTCACCAAGACAATCTTTTAATTCATTATCATTCCCTCTATTTTTGTGTCCAGGTACATCAAAGGGAGTTACATCATCTTTTATATACTCTTTTAGTGCATTCAAAATCGGAACGCTTTCTTGCTCTAACATTTATCAGTCCCCCTAAATTTTAATTAGTCTAGTATATTCAATTGTATATTTAATTGAAACTAGAAATTTTAATAATATTATGTATAAATTAAAATAAAAAATTACGACAACATTTATTTAACAGCAAAACTTTTGAAAAGTAAAGCATAATATATTATTTTGTCGTATTGTTCACAAATAATTTTTAATATATAAGTTATTTTAAAAAAAATGTAGTTTTTGAAGGACTTTTTTATCGTTTTAATCTAGGTTTTAAGAAAAAATTACTATTAAAAAAGTAGTCGCAAACCCATGTCTTTAGCGGTCTTACGCATATTTATAAATAAAAATAAATATTTATACATAACTATATTTCTGAACTTAAAATTTTCTACAAAAAATTTAAATAGATTAAAAAAATCAGAATTTTTTTATAGATAATGGTAATGATATCAAGTGAAGTTTTATTTAGGAGGATTATTTATGGAAACAACAATAATGGCGTTAAGCATAGATCCTAGAACTGCTCATGCACCGCAAGTTCAAACTGTATTAACAAAACATGGTTGCGCTATAAAAACGAGACTAGGATTACATGAGGCAAGTGAAGATTCTTGTTCCCAAAAGGGGTTAATTCTTTTACATCTTAGCTCGGATTTACAAGAAGTAAAGGAACTTGAAGATGAGCTTATAGATATAGATGGAGTTAGGGTTAAATATATGACCTTATAATAGAAAGAACCTGATANNTATCAGGTTCTTTCTATTATAGAATTTTTTATCCAATTCATAAGCATTAACTCCATCTCCGCTTCTCCTTTTACAGGATATTTTAATGCTAATACTTCTCCTTCTTTAAAATACTTAAGTGCTTTATCTAAATCTTTTTCGTAAAAAGCTTCATAGGCCATTAGGAATCTCTTTTTACTAATAGAAAATTTTGAAGCCTTAATGTATTTCTTTAAGCTATCATCATATAATTTATCTACTACATCTTTATTACAATCACCTGTAAGCTCTAAAAAGATTTTTTCGCAGTTTATTTCGTACCTAATAATTGGTATTAAATCAGTATTTGAATCAAAGGCTTTTAAGCAAAGTTCGGCATTATCAAAATCCATCTTATCTAAATACCAAGAGTGCTCTAAAAGCTTAAGAGAAGCTACTAGGGGGTTACTAAGGTCAACCCCTTCTTTACACTCAATATCTTTAAATGGGATATCCTTCATTCTATATCCTTTAGTTAAAAGAGCATAAGTTTTAAGTTGAGCATAAAAACCATATCTAGCATATTCATCTTTAAACATAGACAGGATATTATAACCATCATTTGCTACTCCACCAACCTTAAGAGGAATAATATTAGTCAAGCCAGCTATGATTCCAGCTATACTTTCTAAAGTAAGTATTAAGTTTAGAGTCGAGACTCTATTTTCAGTAATTATAATTATTAGTATACTAGCGAAAGAGATTAATAAGTTCATTAATCCTCCACCTAGATTATATATTATAAAAGGATATTTTCCATCTTTAAGCTCAGGTGGCATCATAAGGCATTGACCTGCTGTGCCTGGAATGCTAAACTTTTTTATCTTAAATTTATTATTTTCTTTGATTAAAGTAATAGAAGCAATTCTAAAAGATACAAAAGTATATCCACTTAAAAGGCCAAATATTAAGTGACCAGCTTCGTGAATTATTATATGCACTAGATAGAAGAAAAAAACTGCTCCTATTAGTGCGTAGATTTTAAATATAAACAACAATCCACTTTCACTTTCTATATAGGGTGACAGAGATTTTATAATGAAAAGTGCCAAAAAAAGTCCGATAAAAGCACCTAAAATAAGGCTTTTTATTGTCTTTGAATATTTTTTTATTTTGTTACTCATATAAACTCCTTTCAATATGATATAAGAACTATTATAACATAATAAGAGTAAATATTTAGAAATTAAACTTTCTTATTAGCTTCTTATTATATAAATTTTAAGAAGGTGGATTTAATTAACTGTATTTTTTAAGCTATAGGAAGGATGATATAGACCTGTAGGCTTGTAAAACTCATCTCTTAAATAGTTAAATCCAATCTTTTTAAGAAGAGCTTCTGAGGATTTATTATAAGGATTATGACCTGCAAATAATTCTTTTATATTTAAGCTATTAAAAGCATAATTGATTATTGAATTTAATGCTTCAAAAGCAAGACCACATCCCCAATAAGCTGGTTTTATATGAATTCCTACTTCGTATATATTATTTTCTATATCATAAGGTCTTAACCCGCAGCAACCTATATTTTTAAAATTTTTAAGAAGATATATTGGAAAGTATTGAACCTTGTAATTATTATATGTAGCTATTTCTTTTTGTAGTCTACTCTCTATATCTTTATGTGACATTACTCCAGTTGAAGTAATAAACTTTGTAACTTCTGGGTTACCCCAAAGCTCTATTGCGTCTTTCAAATCTTCAATATTCCATGTTGAAAATCCTATCCTCTCACTTTTCAGAAAAAATCCTTTCATATTCTATTCTCCTAACAATTAACTAGGTCACTAATCTTATTTATTGTTTTCCAATTACGTGTAGTCGCAGAGTTATCTAATTTACCTAGGTTATTCCCAAGTTTTGAATTTCTTATGCTGTCATGAAATAATAAATAAACATCTCTGCCTATTATTTTATATTTATCCTCACCAGTTTCATAAACACTGAATTTATCAATATTTTCTTCTAGAGGTTCTTGTTTTAAAAAGGCTACATACAATACCTCGCTAGAAGAATTTCCTTGAACTTCTAATATTTCTTTTTCTGAGAAAGGACAATTCTGTATAATCTTATTAAGTTCTTCTTCACTTCGTAATATTACGGAAACTTTAAAACCCACATTTGTATATATTTTTTCTTCAATTATATTAATAAGGACACTTTCACTTTTATCTGAAGAAAACAATACATTACCACTTTGAATATAGGTTTTTACATTTTGAAATCCTATGTCTTCAAAAATTGCTTTTAGCTGTGCCATTTTGATTATATTTTTCCCACCAACATTTATTCCTCTAAGTAGTGCTATATAATTCATCATAAAACTCCTTTACCTAAATTACTTGACCTGACAACCGGTTGACCGGTCAACTGGTCAACCGATCATTATAATATTATAATAACCGATTTTAGCTAAATAAAAAAACTAAAGTATTAATTAAATTAATAACTTTAGTTTTTTTAGCTTTATTATGCAATTGAATTAGCATTAATAACTTTATCTAAAAATTCTTTGCATCTATCACTAGTTGGTGCTGTAAATATTTTATCTGGTTCGCCTTCTTCTAATATATAGCCGTGATCCATAAATACTACTCTATCAGCAACATCCCTTGCAAAGCCCATTTCGTGAGTAACTATTACCATAGTCATTCCTTCTTTAGCTAAGTCCTTCATAACCTTAAGAACCTCTCCAACCATTTCAGGATCTAATGCTGATGTTGGTTCATCAAATAACATTATTTTAGGATTCATTTCTAAAGCTCTAGCTATAGCTACTCTTTGTTTTTGTCCACCAGATAAAGTGTCAGGATAAACATCTTTTTTATCCTTTAATCCAACCTTATCTAATAAATCAATAGCTTTTTTTGTTGCTTCTGTTTTGTTCATTTTCTTTAACTCAACTGGAGCTAAAATCATATTTTGTAATACTGTTAGATGAGGGAATAGATTGAAGTGTTGAAAAACCATGCCTATATTTTGTCTTAGTGTATCTATGCTTTTGTTGTTTACTAGTTCTTCTCCTAAGATAGATATACTTCCAGCTTGGATTTCCTCTAATCTATTTAAACATCTTAAAAGAGTACTTTTACCTGAACCAGATGGACCTATTATACATACAACTTCTCCTTCTGTAATTTCAAGTGATATATCTTTTAATACCTCAAGTTTACCATACCTTTTTTTAACATTAGACGCTTTTATGACCACGATGAAGTCTCCTTTCTATATACTTAGATAATAAAGTAAGTAAAGTAATTAAAACTAAATACATTAGAGCAACTGCAGCATATGTTTCAAGTGGTTTAAAGTTTCTAGCAACTATTATTTGTCCACTAGCTGTAAGTTCACGTATACTTATTACTGATAAAATAGATGTATCCTTAATTGTTATTATAAATTGATTTATAATAGAAGGAATCATTATTTTAATAGCTTGTGGTAGTATAACTTTTTGCATAGTTTTAAAATAACCAAGTCCTAAGCTTCTAGAAGCCTCCATTTGTCCGATATCAATAGCTTGTATACCTGCTCTAAAAATCTCAGACATATATGCACTAGCATTTAAAGTAATTGCAATAATAGCACATACCATTGGGTCTGACCTTTGTGCGATTAATGGTGCTATACCAAAGTATATGAAATAGGCTTGAACCATTAAAGGGGTTCCTCTTATTATGTAGATATATACTGTTGATATTGCATTTAATATCTTTGATTTACTTATTGTAAAGATTCCTAAAATAATTCCTAATATAAATGCAAGTATCAAAGATATTATTGATATTCTAATTGTAACTAAAATACCTGTAGTTAAGCTTGGCAAACTTTCCTTTAGTATTTCCAAAAGCTGCATATTTTCCTCTCCTTACTAAAATGATAATTAATGATAAAGAATGAATTAAAATCCATTCCCTATCATTATCAAAAATAATTATTTACCTATATATTGACCAACGATTTTATCGTATTCGCCATTTTCTTTTAACTTTTTAAGTCCATCGTTGAATTTCTTAAGTAACTCTGCATTTTTACCTTTATTTACTGCAAAACCATAATCAACTGATGATAATTTATCTCCAGCGATCTTTAATTTAGAAGATCCGTCTACTTTTATTTTGTAAGCTATAACTGGGTAATCTTCTAATAAGAAGTCAGAGTTTCCATTTTCAACATCTAAGAACATTGTTGGAGAATCATCAAAATAGTTAAGTTTTAAACTATATTTTGATTGATTATCTTCTGCAAATTGAGATCCTGCTGTACCTTTTTTAATTGCAGCTGACTTACCATTTAAGTCGTTTAATCCATTTAATGAAGCATTTTTAGCATTTGCAACTATTGATAATCCTGATTCAAAATATCCTTCAGAAAAATCTAAAGCTTTCTTTCTCTCTTCAGTTATGCTCATTCCAGCAATAGCTCCATCTAATTGGTTAGATGTAAGACCTGGGATTATTGCACTAAAGTCCATTGGTTTTAATTCATACTCAAAACCTTCTGCTTTAGCTATAGCTTCTAAAAGTTCTACGTCTATACCTTTATATTTTCCGCCTTCTTCAAAAGAAAATGGTGCGTATTTTGAATCACAAGCAATTATGTATTTTTTACTTGCATCCTCCTTAGAAGCATCTGCTTTTTGACATCCAGCTAATACACCAAAAGCCATAACAGCTGATAGTACTAGCCCTATTATTGATTTCTTTTTCATTTTTATGTCCCCTTTCATATCTAAAAAATATAATAAAATAAAATTGATATACATTATTAGTTTGTAATTTATTTAAATTTTATTAAATACTAATTTCACCTGATAAGTTTTTCTGCATGATTTTTTGAATTTCTTCATACTCTTCAGTTTGGCCAAGAGCCCACATAAGCTTTGTGACAGCTGCTTCAGTAGTCATATCTTTTCCAGAAATAAGGCCTGCTTTTTCAGCTCTTACACCAACATTATAAATGTTTAGGTCAGTTCCATCGTAAAGACATTGACTAACTACAATAACAGGTATTTTATGAACACATGTCATCGTTTGAAATTTTTCTAGTAAGTCTGTGTATTCAGAAGGAATTCCACCAAGTCCAAAAGCTTCTACAACTACTCCTTTATAGGACTGACTAACTATGTAATCAACTATAGATGGTTTTATACCAGGTATTACTTTTAACAAAAACACTTCATCGCATACTTTTGGTGAAAACTCTAACTTATCAGAAATTTCATCATTTTGTTCTAAAACAACTTTACCATCTTGGAACTTTCCTAGGTATGGATAATTACAGCTTACAAAAGCATCCTCACTAATAGAGTGTATTTTAAATGCTCTAGTTCCCTTTATAATCCTTCCATTAAATACAAGACAAATTCCTTTGAAATCAGAAGTTGCTACTTGAAAGGATTGGAATAGATTAATTACACCATCACTACCCTCAGCATCTATAGGTAGTTGTGAACCTGTAAATACAACTGGTTTATTTAAGTTTCTAAGCATATAAGAAGCTATAGATGTTGTATATGACATAGTATCAGTACCGTGAGTTATTACAATACCATCAAAATTATCTAAACCTTCATGTATAGCATTAGCTATAACCAACCAATCAGATGAAGACATGTTTGAACTGTCAATATTTAATATAGGTTTTACAGTTATTTCACATAAGGTTTTAACCTCAGGGATCTTCTCTACTAGCCATTCTCCACTTAAGCCTGGCACAAGACCTTTATCGGTTTTTACAGAAGCTATTGTTCCTCCTGTTGTTAATAAAAGTATCTTTTTCATTTTGTCCTCCTAAATAGCGCTTTGACTACTATAAACTCTATTTTCTAAATGTGAAATATGTTTATATATAAGCTCTTCCGCTTTTTTACTGTCTCTATCGATCAAAGCTTTAGCTATACTTATATGTTCTTCAATCTCATCTTTATATATTAAATGTTGACTATCTATAATGAGAATTCTAGAAAGATTCTCCATAATATTTTTAAACATTTCAGTAAATAAAGAATTATGTGTGGCCTTTACTATAGACATATGAAAACTGTCATTTAAGGAATTAAAGTCACTGAAGTTGTCCTTTTTATGTATATCGGGAAAATTCATAGCAAGTTGTAAAATTCTATTTAATTCTGCTTCAGTTGCAGTTTTAGAAACCAAATGCACAGCTGCTTTTTCAAAAATTAATCTCATTTGAAAACATTCTTTGATATTAGTATTTGTTACTGGTTTTACTAAATACCCTTTTCTAGGTAATGAAGTTAGATAACCTTCTATTTCTAAAGCTCCAAGTGCATCTCTAACTGGCGTTTTACTAACCTTATATTTGTTTGCAAGTTCAGCAAGAGTTAAAAAGTCTCCATCCTTTATTATTAATCCTAATATATCGGATTTGATTTTGTCATAAATATCTTTTGCAAATGATTTATCAACTTGTCCCAAAAATTCCCCTCCTTTTCACTGAAATCCCACTGATATATCAGCAAATGTAAATAAAAAAATCGTAAAGGCGATTATGAGCCGTCGATTTTTTTTGCGCATCTGCCTTTCCAAACGCATGTGAGGAAAACTGGCAGGCGTTCAATTTTCTTGTTTTTTTATTCTTTAGAAGTTTGAATCAAAATACAGAAGTTTAATAAAACCCACACGATCGTTTCTATAGAAATAATGTATATTAATTCCCTAAAGAATAAAAAAAGCAAAGAAGTCTTACGATGTTTAAAGCTTCATTGCTTTCACTTACTAAAGTATATTTTAAAAATTACTGATTGTCAAGTTTTTATCTTAAAATAATCAATTCGTATACTATACTCCTGTAATTGATGATAATTTAATAATTAAATCTATATTAAGTAAAATAACTGGCAATTCATTTTTGCAAGAATTTATTTCTTTTTTGCAAGAATGTGAAGCAGTAGCATTCATTTTGATATTTGTTGATCCTAGATTCCAGCATTATCTATAATATTTTCATTATCGTTAACCTGACATCTTCTAGCAAAAAGAAACTCATTTAAAGCATATAGAAATCCAAAGAGTATTGCAAAGTTTAAATCACTTAAATCTAAGCAACTTTTTATTGAAACTTGAAGTTAACAATTGAGTAACTGTTTATTTGTATACTACTCCCTAAATTTCATAACTGCTTTTAAATATTCTATTATAAGTTTATGAGGATTCTCTGGAGTTGAGCTTAATTGTGGTTGAAACAAAGTAGCTACATAAAATTTCATATTAGGAAGTTCAAGTATTCTTGCCTCTCCCAAAAGGTCTTTTCCAACTATTTTAAACCCATCTTTATGTAAGCGTTTCTCATATTCAGGATTAACTCCAAAATTGCAGTTATATCTTTCTTCAATCTCTTCTTGTTTATAGTAATTATATAAATTTGAGGTTTTATCTATTAAAATTTTACTGGTTTCTCCAAGCAAAGAACATGATAAGGGAGTAATAAATATGCTTTTTTCCTCATCATTTTTTAAATCACCTAAGTCTAGTTTATTAACAAGGTATTCTATAACAGCATGTTGAAAACCGCCACAAGTACCTATAAAGGGATAGTTATTTTCTCTTGCAAATTTTATTCCATTTAGCGCTCCCTTAAGGCTATTGTACGGGCTTCCAGGTGCACAAAATAATCCATTGAATTCACTTAGTTGTTTTTCTACATCATTCTCAAGGCTGTCAGTAGATATCCATTTAATTTCTACATGCACATTTAAGGATCTACCGCAATGAACTAAAGCTTCGCTCGTAGCTATATGTGATATTCTTTCACTATCATAATCACCGATTATTCCTATTTTTATTGAGTTTGTTGTTTTTTTATCCATTATATCGCCCCACCCCCATAAATTTTATATAATAATGATATTAGATTAAGGTTTGTAAAAGAAAGGATTCCTTTGAGATTGGTTTATTAATATGAAGCATATTTGATATAAATTATAACATAATTACCATAATATACACAATATGTTATGGAATTTAATAGAAAAAGCAACTAAAATATAAGTAAGTCATATATTAAAGAACTTTATAAATTATTTGAATATTAGGGGGATAAAAATGAGAATTAGCACATTATTATTAGTTATATTATCTATTGTGGCTGTTATTGGAGGAGGATTTCTAAATTTTCAAGAATTTTTAATGGGGAGCCCTGCAAATTATAAAAATTTAATAGTCACTTTTTCCTACTTATTGATTTGGATATTTATATTGTTAATAAGCATCAGATTTAAAAATCGTAGTGTATTAAAATATTGTCTGGTATTTGGAATTATAATGCTAGTACTCTCCCTTTTAACTATTTATATTAATGTAAGTGGGGCGACAGCAAACTGGGCGTTGATTTTTGTAATATTGCTCTTAGGACAATGGTATGGGATTAATTTTTTTACAGGGAGTTTTTTAGTTTCATCTATAATATTAGTATTTATATCTCTACTAATGTCTATAATTACTTTTATGTCATTAAAACGTCTTAAATAAATATATTCTATGGAATTAAGTTGCACTCTAATCTATCATTAATTATTCTTAAAACCTCGTCAAATTCCATATCAGAAGTATCTAGATTAATACAGATAACAGGATATTTCAATTTAAGATTGAATTTTATTATTAACTTTTTAAATGGAGAAATATTATTAATAACTTTGTGTAGGTCAATTAAATCTATAGCTAAGAACTTTTGTTTTAACTTCTCAAATGCATAAACTGATTTAATGTTATTGTAATTAAGAAAACCTATACTAGATAAAGAGGATATAACAGTAATTCCGTTATCGTCTATTTTTAATAAAGCTCTTTTGTGAATTACGTTTTTTATTATGAAAGCTAGGCTTAGAGTACATAAAAGCAAAAGAAGTATCCCAAGTATTAAATTTAGAATCATACTATTTACTGTACCATTAAAAAAATACCAAAAACATAAAAAGATATTTATTGTAGCAAAAATTATAGTTTTTATGACTTTTGATAAACTTTCTCTTATTATAATCTCATTCATACGCTTTTCTCCAATTTTCATAAATTATTACAAATATTATAACATTATCTTCATATAATTACCAAATAATAATAAAAAAGCCAGAGGATTTACCAATGTCATTAAGTTAAGA
>NZ_DCLI01000002.1:399-6600 GCF_002320975.1 Clostridium sp. UBA1652 | reverse complement strand
TTTTTTCTTTTTCGCTAATCTTTCTCAGCGACAAGTGTTATCTTATCACACAGCTTTTTGCCTGTCAACAACTTTTTTCATTTTTTGTTGATCAATTTCTTACTAAGAAATGTTTGCCTTCACTTGCGACGTGTTTTATCTTAACATCTACGAAACATATAAATCCTCCTTTCAAAACCAAATTAGCCCATATAAATTCCCATTACTACAAAATACTCATTTTTTCTCGCTTTTTTTATTATTGATACACTAGGATATGTTTATATTTATTTTTTCTTATTTAATACAATTATGACTTCATATAAGAATATTCTCCTATCTGATATTAAATACTTATTTATGTTAATAATATGTAATACCAAATTAAAGTATAGAGATTTTATATCAAATTTAATAATCTTTGACTATTATAATAATATCTTAACCACAATTTAAATAACTGGTATAATATTAATCATATATTCTATGAAGGGGGAAATTAGATGAAAGATTTTACTAACTACATTACATATGCAATAATGGCCATTAATATTATTGTTGGTACTGCTATAGTTGTTTTAGAAAGAAAAAAACCCGAAAAAACAATAGCTTGGTTATTAATTTTATTATTACTCCCTCCTGTTGGTTTAGTTCTTTATATATTCTTAGGGCAAAATTGGAAAATACATAAATTGAATGATCGCATATCTAATGAAATAAAGGATTTAATAACTCCTATAATAAAGGAATATAAACTTAAACAATATACTCCCCTCATTGAGCTTCTTGCTAATAATAGTGACTCTCCTATCTTCCCAAATAACGATATCAAATTCTATACTAATGGAGAGGATAAGTTTAATGATTTAAAAGAGCAACTCCTAAATGCCACTCATCATATTCATTTAGAGTATTATATTGTAAAAAGTGATAATATAGGAAACGAAATAAAAGATATTCTTATAAAGAAGGTAAAAGAAGGCGTTAGAGTTAGATTCATTATAGATAGAGTGGGCGCTAAAATGAAAAAGGCTTACATAAAAGATTTAAAAGACAATGGAATCGATATTGTATTCTATTCTTATTTCTTAGCTCCACTATTACGCCCTATAAATACCCAAATAAATTATAGAAATCATAGAAAAATAGCCATAATAGATGGAAAGGTAGGATTTTTAGGTGGTATAAACATCGGAGATGAATACCTAGGCAAAAGTAAATTTGGTTACTGGAGAGATACTCATCTTATGGTTAGTGGTGACTTCGTTATGGCTCTTCAGGCAGTTTTTTTGGATGACTTTTTAACTATACAAAAGGCAAATAACGAATACTCTTTTTATGATGATGAGTTTGATCAATACTTTCCTGCAACTTCAGTAAAAAATGATGTTCTTATGCAACTAGTTAAAAGTGGACCTGACTCTGAATTTCCAGCAATAATGCAGGGAATGTTAAAAATGATAACAATGGCCAAAAAGAATATTTATATATCTACACCTTATTTTGTTCCAAACGAAAGTATAATGGATGCTTTAAGAATAGCTTCATTAGGTGGAGTGGACATTAAAATAATTTTCCCGGAGCAAGCAGATCACTTTACTGTTAATAAAGCTTCAAGGACATATTTAGGAGAATTGATGCGTTGTGGGGTAAAAGTATATTTTTATGATAAAACAGCTTTTATCCATTCTAAAACTATGACTGTAGATGGAAAGCTATTTACTTTAGGTACTGCTAACATGGATATCAGAAGTTATGATTTAAATTATGAAATTAACTGCGTGGTTTATGATGAGCATAAAACTAAAGAGCTTGATGATATTTTTAACAATGATTTGCTTAGATGCAGAGAATTTCCTCTAAAAGAATACGAAAATGAAGGAAAAGTCGATAAATTTATAGAGGGAATTGCTAGAATTTTTTCATCTCTACTATAAAATACTCAATTAGTGTATCAATTACATTAATTGAGTATTTTTTATTATATTTACATTAAATTTTTATTACTTCTATATGTTTATATTAGCTAATATTATAGAATAGTGTTATTCAGTAATATCAACTAAAAGGAGTTAATTCTAATGCTAAAAAAATTTCTCTATTTAATTCCAATATCTATAATCGTAATTATTTTATATGTTTATTTTAAACCAGATTTGAGAGTTAAATTTATTGAAGAGTTTGACGGAAAAAGTCTCACATCACTAAAAAATGATAAACTTGTACATAGTTTTAAAAAGAAGAAACTATCTAGAAAAATTCCATCTCTTCCTAATGACATAACCTCTATATCTAAAGTAAATAATGTAGATTTAATTTATAAGGATGCTAAATTAGACCTCTCATCTCCGATTCTTCAAAAAGGACAAAGATATTACATATCAATAAAAGATTTTTGTGAATCAGTAGGTGCAGTTTATAATTATTTTGGAGATAAATATACTATAGAATTTAACAATCAAATATACACGATATCAAAAGAAAATAAAAATATATCCTCAAAAGCAGGCACAATAGAACTTAGAGGTGAAGCTTTAACTAATCATAAAACAGAATATTTATCAGTTTCTGATATTGAAGAAATATTTTCTTTTATAAGTTATTGGGATATTGATAATAATAAAATATCATTTTTCCCTATAGATAATTTGAAGATAAAGATCCCCAAGGCTAATGGTACTATATCTTTAATTAGATTAGAAGACATTTCTGTGGGTGAAGAATATAATGGAGATAATCTACTTAAATTTAAAATGGTAGCACAAAATCTTTATATAAATAATGCAAATTTCTCAATAGCATGGGTTCCTAGATTTAAAGATCCTGAAAATAACGTAGATATAGATCTTTTAAAAGATTTTAACATGACTAATGCTGCATTTATAAATACCCTAGATTACATTATAAATAGAGGTGGAGTTATCGGTCTTCATGGTTATACACATCAGTATGGAAATGAAAAGAGCATTGTTAGTTCTGAACTTACAAAAGATTATAATACTAAAGAAGAGGATGTTATAAACATTGTAAATTCAGCTATAACTACAGCAGACTCATTAAATATACCTTATAAGTTTTTTGAGTCTCCACATTATAGAGCTACTGAATATCAACAGTCTATACTCGAAAAGTATTTTGATTATATATATGAACCTTACGTAGGTATATGGAACAAGCTCCCCTTGGTTAGTCCTAGGAGTAATACTACTATATATGTTCCAGCACCTTTAAGTTATGTAAAAGACAACAATGTTCAAGAGTTATTAGATAATATTAAAAGCAACAAAAGCTCATCTCTTGCAAGCTTCTTTTACCATCCATACAAAGAATTTGATTATATAAACATTGATATTAAAGATGGACAATTAAATTATACATATTCTCAAGATGCTCCACTAAATAGAATATTAAAAACACTTGATGATTGTGGATATGTAACTATAAAACTTACTGATATAAAATAGAAAAAAAGATTAGCTGATCTTAAATTAGCTAATCTTTTTCTTTAAATTCACTCTAAAAAACTTAATTGAGTTGAAGATATCTCCTTATAATAAGATGGCATTTCCGTAGATATTCCGTGTATCTTACAATAATCATAAAACATCTTCTTTATCTTTTCGTATTTTAAAATCCTACAGCTATAGTAATTTTTATAATGACTTTGATACTGTTCCTTCACTCCAGGAAATAACTTATCTAGTTTCTCATAATAATAATCACGTTGTCTATCCCTTAATGTTACTCCAAAAAATGGGTAAATATATTTAACCCCATATATTCTTGCCATATTCAATATTTCCATGATGTTTTCTTCATTATCTTCTATGAATGGTAAAATAGGCATCATAGTTATACCTACATTAATACCAAGCTCTGATAATATACCTATAGCCTCAAATCTTTCTGTTGGACTTGATGCAAAAGGTTCTATCTTTTTGGCCAAGTTATCATCAGCTGTTGTTATTGTTATAGCTACAGACGCATATATCTTGTTTATTTCTTTTAACAAATCTATATCTCTTAAAATTAGATTACTTTTAGTTACAATATTAACTGGATATCTAAAGTCTGCAATTACCTCTAATGCTTTTCTAGTAAGCTTATACTTTCTTTCCACATGAGTATAAGGGTCACTCATAGCCCCAGTTCCTATAGTTCCTTTAATTCTTTTTCTAGCTAATTCATTTTTTAAAAGTTCCACTGCATTTGTTTTTACTAATATATTCTCGAAGTTTTCTATCCTATAACACTCACTTCTAGAATCACAATATATACAACCATGTTGGCAGCCTTTATATATATTCATAGTATATTGCACTCCAAACCATTGATTTGGATATTTATTTCTAACTAAAATTGATTTAGCCTCTATTTCCTCTATCATACTATTTAACCTCTTCATATATACTTAATCTAATCTTACCAAACATAATTGCACATAAGTATGTCATATTTAAATATCAATTCCTAAAAACTTTTTAACTAATATTCCAATACCAAAAGATATTACTGCAACACCTAAGCTTATACCTGTCATTTCTAAAAAACGTCTTTTAAACTTTAAATCTTTAGCTATTGAAATATAATAATTAAATCCTGCTATTATTAAGACTACTGAAGCGATCATTATTCCAAGTGCCACTAAGTAATCCTCAGGAGGTAAAAGTAAAAATGGTAATATCAATATAATTACAGTAAACAAATATGCTATTCCTGTATAAGTACAAGACTTTACTGCATCTTTTCTTCCCTCTGATCTAGCAGAAAGGAATTCTGATGATGCCATAGATAAAGTTGCTGAAATTCCTGTAATCAATCCAGACAGTGCTATTATTCTAGTATTTTGAATAGCCAAAGATAAACCTGCTAAGGTTCCAGTAAGTTCTACTAAGGCATCATTTAATCCAAGAACCATAGATCCTACGTATTTAAGTTTTTCCTCATCAAGAAGTCCTAAAAGCTCTTTTTCATGCCTGTCCTCATCATCTGCAATCTCCTTTGCTTTAGGTATTTCCTTTGCTATAATATCATAATTAACCCCAGCAGCCTCTTCTCCTTTTTCTAAAAGTTTTAAAGCAAAGGTAAATCCTAAAATTCTGCTTATTAGTACATACCAAAACACCTTTAACTTTTTAGGTTTAGCTTCTTTATTAGTGTATCTTTTCCATACAAAGCTATGAGCTTTTTCTTCATTAGCTATTTTTTCTAGAACTTTTCTATTATTATCATTTTTTATTCCTTTTGCTACTTTACTATAAATATAGTATTCAGTAATTTCATCTATTTGCATTTTCTCTACTAATTTTTTTATTGGATCACTTAATAAAATTTCACTCATAATACCTTCACCTCTTTTACAAATATATCCACATCTTCTATAAGTATATTATAAAAAAGTTAAAATAAATAAACAACTTCCATTAATATTTATAATTTAATTTATTTAATTTGAGAATAATAAACTTGAATAATTTTTAAGGAGTGAAGATAAATGAGCGAAAAAAGAAAAATGACCTTTACTGATGAAAATGGAGAAAAAGTTGATTACACAATACTTGACCAATTACTAATAAACTCTAAAGAATATGTAGTCATGGCTCCAGTTGGAAACGAAAAAAATATAGAAATATACAAAATGCTATTTGATGCTAAATTAAATGAAAGCCTAGAAGCTGTTGAAAGCGAAAGTGAAATTTCTATGGTAAAAAAAGCTGCACATATTAGTTAGAAATAATAAGACTGTACTTAAATTTGATTTTAAGTACAGCCTTATATCATAAAACAAGTTGATTAATCTATGTAAACGTCAATAACTTTAGCAACATAGTCATCTAATCCTGATTTTGATAATACCACAAGAGATTTATCTATTTCTCCTGGAATCTTGGCACTATATGCCTCAGCTTCATTGGTATCATAGTTTTCATCTCTTAATACAATTATATCGTTCCCCTCAGCCACCTCATACTCTTCAAGTATTTCCGCAACACGATCCTCTACTTCCCCAGTAGGACATTCTAATTCTCTTATCTTCTCAATTGCATCTTCAAGCTCTGTCATAATTTTTCCTCCTAAATAACATTATTACAATACTATTCTATCCATTTTAATCTATTTAATTCCTACTCATTACTATTCAGTAGAACATTCTCATCAAGCTTAATTAAAGTCATTCTTTTTTAAATTATGCACCTATTTCATCGAGTAGGTGAACCTCAG
>NZ_DCLI01000002.1:0-149 GCF_002320975.1 Clostridium sp. UBA1652 | reverse complement strand
TCTAAGTACTGGATTCAATCTTTTTATGTATGCTTCAAGACTAATTCCGCTATTTCTTGTAGTAAGTTCTCTAATTCTATCTTTGAATTTCTTCACTCTATCAGGATGTATACTTAGAGTATTTCTTCTAATTATGAACCCTAGATATG
>NZ_DCLI01000062.1:0-2629 GCF_002320975.1 Clostridium sp. UBA1652 | reverse complement strand
CAACAAATCAAAATATTTAAATTATTTGCCAGTAAAGTTATGAAGTTATGAAGTTATGAAGTTATGAAGTTATGAAGTTATGAAGTTATGAAGTTATGAAGTTAGGTTATTTAATCTTATAGATTGAATAACCTCTTCCATTCTCTATTTTATTTAAAACTTTTATCAACGAGCTGCTTAAAATCTTCTAAATTCTGCTCTGCCAGTGACTCTAAAGCTATTCTTACAATACTAGATCTGTTAACACGAGCGTTATTACTTTTGATAATTAACTCATCAATTAATTCACTTAATTCTTGGTTTAAAGAAAAGGTACAACGAACGAATTTCTTTTGTGAAACTTCTAGATCCTTAACTCTTTTATCAGCTCCCGATATGAAATTTTCAACCAGTTTATCCTGATCTGAAAGCTCGTCAGTTTTCTTTTTTAAACCGCTAAGACCTGCCATAGTTATACTCCTAAAAACTCTTGAGCTATCCCTTCAATTTCTGCTTTTGCCTTAGGATCACTTGTTACTTCAAAAACAGATAAGCCATTTTCATCTGCATCATCATAAACATTTCGATTTGTCGTGATGTGGTCTAATGCTTTTATTCCGAACGATACACAGGCTTCTTTAGCATCTAAAATTCGCTGTACTTGTGACGGTAATGTTGGGCATTGTGTAATGATTGCTCTTGCATTCAAATCTGGATTCACTGCTCGTGCCAGTTTTAATACTTGTTCCATATGATCCAAAGTCTTTAGATCTCTACGTTTAGGCCTAAAAGGCAAGAGCATATGTGTTGCTATAGTCATAGCAGAACGTAATGCTTCCGAATCTTGTCCACCAGCATCAATGATAATATCTTCATATCTTTTTGATAAATCTTTTAAAACTTGACGAATATTGCCTGAAGCTTGTACAGATGGAATATTTTTTAAATCCTCATTCTCATCACGTTCTTTAATCCAGTCAGTTGTTGTGCCTTGAGGATCTGCATCTAGAAGCAGAACATCTCTATTCTTTTCTTGTAAATAAACTGCTAAGTTTTGGGCAAGGCAGCTTTTACCAGCTCCGCCTTTTTCACCACCTACTAAAATAATCATAAGTTATGTAAGTTACGTAATTTTGTTGAAAATAATGTACAAGTTTCAATCTCATGAATCAACTATTGTGAAAAATAAAGTTAAAAAAAAAGTTATCCACAAGTAATGTTCTTTTTTAATTTTATATATATTTTTAAATTTATATTTATAGAACCTCTGAATGCCTTATGAAGTCTAGTTTTCAGAGGTTTTATATGGACGTTTTCCTGACAATAAGTGGACACTTTCCTTTATTTAAATGGACGTTTTCCTGACAATAAATGGACGTTTTCCTTTATTTAAATGGACGTTTTCCTTTATTTAAATGGACGTTTTCCTTTATTTAAATGGACGTTTTCCTGGCATAAATAGATCTTCCATTAATGGACATTAAGTGTTAATGTCTATTAATGGAATTTATTTCTTTAATCACAATATGGCAAATCTAATTTATAAAGACAATAACTTGATTGAAGCATCTTATGCATTGACTCTGTCTGAACAACGCTTAATTTTAGTTGCAATTATTGCAGCTAGGGAAATTGAAAAAGAGCTTACATCGGATACATTGCTAACAATACATGCGTCTGAATACATGAAGCACTTTAATTTGGGTCGTCAAGCGGCCTATGAGGCTCTTCAGGGAGCGTGTGATAACTTATTTGAACGTAGACTCACCTATAAGGCCATAGATCCTGTTACAGGTAAGCCAGCGGTCTACAAAAGCCGTTGGGTATCAAAAGTTGGCTATGTTAAAGAAGCTGCATGTGCTCAACTAATTTTTGCTCCTGATATTTTACAGCTTTTTGTAAAACTTGAAGAAAAGTTTACTCGTTATGAATTAAAGCAAATTTCTCAATTATCTAGTGTATACGCTATACGGCTGTATGAACTTTTGATTAGATGGCGTAGCAAAGGCAAGCTATATATTAGTATGGTTGAATTGCGTGATAAGTTAGGTCTACTTGAAAATGAATATAAAACCATGGGAGATTTCAAAAAGCGTGTATTGACGGTTGCCATAGATCAAATTAATAAACTTACTGATATCGACGTAAGTTATGAGCAGAAAAAAGAAGGGAGAACAATTACACATATCGAATTTTCTTTTAATCAAAAAGCTTCCTTAATTGTTAGTGATAACGTACTGGAACCGACATATCAGCTGACACCAAAACAATCTATATTTTTCGCTCAAAAATTGTGTGACCTTATCAAATATCCCGAATTCGGGGGGAAATATGCCAATGTAGGCGAAGAGATCGAAGCGTTTAAAGAAAGGATTTCACTTGAACTCCTCGACCCTGAAAAGGTAAAAAAGTATTATTCTGATTTGTTAAAAGTGGGCTATAAAGAAAAATATAAATCAGAAAAGTTATCATAACCTGAATAATAGAAATTTTTATTTTGAACACTACAAACCTATAGGAAAAATTTAGTCTGCCCTGGTAACCCTAGTTTTATAAACTGAAAATTATATGTTCCACTAGTACGAAGAACTGATCTGGATTAATTAACGAGGAAGATGAAATTATAAAGTTACATAACTTACGCAATCCT
>NZ_DCLI01000073.1:0-5133 GCF_002320975.1 Clostridium sp. UBA1652 | reverse complement strand
GGGTCTATTTGACGCTTACTTTAATAATGATGGAAATCCTAAAACAAATGTAAGAAATAATAGGGTGGAGTCTAGGAAATCCCCTAGAAAAAGAATTAGCTATACAGGCACTAAAGATGGACCTTGAATCAAGAAAACCACCTGAAGGAGTTATTCATCATTCTGATCGTGGATCGCAATACTGTTAGAATGACTATATTGATCTTTTAAAACAGAAGAAAATGGAGATTAGTATGAGCAGAAAAGGAGATCCCTATGACAATGCTTGTATCGAATCATTCCATGCCACCCAAAAAAAGATTACATTTATCGCAGGCGTTTTAAAACGAGGGCAGAAGCAATAAAGGCTATTCACTTTTATATAAGTAGGTTTTACAATGAAGGACGAAAACACTCGACATTAGGTAATTGTACCCCCAATATATTTGAGAGAAAACATTAACAGTCTGAGGTGGAAAACATCTCATTTTTTTACCCTTTCTGAATTTCAATAATATGTTAAATACATGAATAATATTTTCCCATAAAACAATACTAGAATAAAATGGATAATAGTGAGGAATTATATGAGCATACTATTAAAGAAATTCAAAGAAAAAGTTCGTAATACTGATGATGTAGAAAGTATTAATTTAACTTATTTTCAATCCACTATGATAATATATGGCTTAAAAAGCCTTGTAGATATGAAGAAAACTATTCAATTAATAAAAAAGTATATTTTTATGGATACCTTACCTAACCCTCCAGAAAGCTTAGAGAAAAGTATTTTTAGTCTGGGTACTGTATATACAAACGAGATGTATAAAATAATAAACGAATTATTAGATGGAAAAGTCCTTATTTTTTTGAACAACATGGAATTGGTAGTATGTATAGACCCTATAGAAATACAGCTAAATAAGGCAGTGGAAGCTTCGATTAACGAGAACGTGATACAAGGTTCACAAATTGCATTTAATGAATCACTATTAGTGAATATAGGAACAATGAGGAAATTTTACCATTCAAATCAATTAAAAGTTAAAAAATTTTCATTTGGAAATACAAGAAAAAGAGATACTTCTTTATTATATCTTGAAGAAATTACTCCAGAAGGTCTATTGGATAATGTTTGTCGACAAATTGAGAGAAACTTAAAAAACGATTTAAAAAATTTGCAAGACGTAATTAGATATTTGGGATTAAATCCACGAAATATAATCCCACTTATAAATACTACTGAATTACCACAGGAAGCTATATCTGCATTAGAAAAGGGAAGAATCATTTTATTTATTGAATCGATGCCATTTGCACTTATACTTCCTAATTTATTATCCGATATGTTTATCACTAACAATGATCAAAATTTCCCTATCCCTATGCTCATTGCTATACGATTACTTAGGATTATAGGAATTCTAATATCATTACTGGTTCCTGGACTTTATGTTGCTTTAGTGGCTGTAAACCCAGAAGTCTTTCGAATCGAGTTAGCTCTAACAATTGCACAAAGTAGAGAAGGCGTGCCTTACCCAGCATTTATTGAAATGATTATAATGCTAGTTATTATGGAAATGATTATTGAAGCATGTATACGTATGCCATCTAATATTGGAACAACCATTACAATGGTAGGAGGTATCATCCTCGGTCAATCTGTTGTTGAAGCAAAACTAGTCAGTAATATGATGATCATCATATTAGCAGCTACCACCATTGCCTCATCAACTGTTAACGGATTTCAAAATTCAGCTTCAATACGAATATTTAAATTTGGGATTGTCATCTTGGCTTCTATTTTTGGGATATTAGGAATTCTTGTAGGATTTCTTATTATCTGTATCTATCTGTCGAGTATTGAAGTATTTGGTATACCTTTTACGCATAGTGTCGGAAAAGTAAAGGAGGAAGAATAAAAAGGTGGATAAAAGCTGGAATGTTTCAATTGTATATATATTATGTTACTTAAGTATAATCTTCTTTATGTACCCAGCTAATATAATTAGTAGTGTACCTAACAACAATTATTTAATTGCTATTCTATTACAAGTTACCATTCATGTTGGTATGCTTTATACTTTCTTAATAGGATTAAATTATTTCCCTGGACAGGATTTGATTTCCATTTCTCAGTCAAATAAATGGATGAAAATACTATTTTTACTCCCAATCTTCGTTTACTTAATAATGACTTATATCATCTCAATTATGTTGTATGCACAAATCATTACTATTATATTTTTGGATAAAACTCCTATGTTTGCGGTAATTATATTAATTGTTTGTACTTCGAGTTATTTGGCAGCTTTGGGTATTAAAACAATATTTAGAACAAGTATAGTCGTTGCAATCTTATTCGTCCCTATAATCCTCCTGACATTAATACTTACGTATGAAAACATGGATATTCATAATGTATATCCTATTATTAGTAAAGACTTTTCCTTTTTTATGAAAAAGGAGTATTTAAATAGCTTTTTTGCTATAAGTGGATCTTTTTTATTTATTGGTTTTATTAATCCCTCCATTAATTTTAATAAAAAGAAACTACTTTATAACATACTAATTATCACTCCTTTTTATATTTTAGCTATTTATATTCCTATACTATTTTTAGGTCACAATACCGCTAAGTTGTTGGTTTATCCTTTTGTGATTTCTCTAGATACGTTAGATATAAGCTGGTCTATGTTTGAACGAATTACTATCTTTTTTTCATTAAGTTTACTAACATTTAATATCATCTTTATTGGATTAACACTCTGGCAAATAATCACAATTTCCCAACACTATGCAAAAAAAATAAATAAATACATACTAATCTTTTTCTTCTCCTTATTAGGAGTTTGCTCATATATACTTGTTCCAAACTGGAAAAGAATACAATTATTTTTCAATATAGATACTGGGTTAAGGATGTATATTATTTTTGTAATCCCCTTAATACTCTATTTCATGGGTAGGATAACAAAAAAAAAAAAGGATGGCTTAGTGTGAAAAAAAAGATTCATTTATTAGTTTTTATACTATTTATTCTCCCTCTTTTGTCAGGTTGTTGGAATAACAAGGATATTAATCAGCGTATTATGCCAATAGCAATGGGGGTGTCAATGGAAGAAGAAGATTATCATGTCTTTTTAAAAATCCCACAAGAGAATAATTATTCTACGACTAGGATAATATCATCAATAGGATCTTCTATTAATAGCGCAATTGATCAATTGAGTGCCAATATGGAAAGCAATATTGATCTTTTTCATATTAAGGTTATTGTTATAGATGAGGAATTAGCTAATAGTGGAATAAACAATATAGTTACTACTTTCATGCGTTCAAGAGAAATATCTGCAAAATCAATGGTTATCATGATTAAAGAAGATATGGAAGATTTTATGAATAAGACTAATGCGAAAGAAAATGAGGAAGAAATTCTCTTATTAAACTACTTTGGACAAACAAAAGGATGGAATCCACATATCGCTTTTACTAGACTTTGGGAAATTTATCAAAGTTTACACTCTAATACAAAAGATGTTGCTATTCCAATAGTATCGTCAGGTAAAACCACTATACTTCAACAAATGGGTTCTGCTATATTAAAAAGTGGAAAAAAAGTTGGAGAGATAACCACCGACGATACTCTTCTCTATAATATCTTTAAAGGTTTAGGCCCGAAAGGTAATATTGAGGTAATGGATCATGCGAGTGCAATGATTATAGGAGCAAAGGTGAAAAATAAAGCAAAGATGAACAACAATCTTCCCTTTTTTGAATCAACGGTTAAATTAAAAGTAATGATTTTAGAGACAAAAGGAAAGACTACAGAACAACAGATAAAGAATGAGATGGAAGAGCTATTAACCGATCGTTATAAAAAGATGATGGAGCAAATAATGAAGGATGAATCAGACATTCTTGGATTAGGGCAATATTATCAAGGTAAACTTTCGGAATCTGATCTTACAAAGTGGCGAGAGATATATTACCCTAATATGAGATATGATTTTCACTTTAATATTGACATTCAGAATGTAGGGCATATTAAAATGGAATCTACTTAATTCTGAAGTGTGAATAAGTGAAGTTACAAGTACATTATGTGAAAATAAATAGTATAAGTTTATCAATTATAATTTTAATTACTTGTTATCCTTATTTAGGTACAGATGCGGGAATCCTACCCGCTTTATGATGCGACCTATGCCCAACCGTACATGCGTACATTACTTTAAATACAATATTCACAATCAATTATCATGTAATATATTTATTTTGCTTCGAAGCAAATTTCTTAATGTTAGAAATAGTTTCTTAAAATGTTTTAATTGGCTTATATCCTAAATTTTTAATTTTAAATTAGGAGTTCTAATCTACGTTCTGTTAGTGTAAATTTTTTATCAATAGTATTTATTAATTCTAATTTATATTCGTTTCATCAAGTGAGTTATAAACTTCACCACTAATAACCCTTAACATAGCGACAAGATTTCTAAATCCATAATTGGTAGATGTGCTTCATATAATCCTTTTATCATTCTATGTTCTCCTTTTATTTCCGAGTTTTATACTATATATTATTAGAAATATATTCCTTCTGCAATAGTCTTGCCCTGATAGATACATAAATATAAGGCTTTCCTCGTGTTTAAGGATAGACTTATTCGGGTAGAAAAAACAATGCTCGTTATTTATTGTGACTGCTAGAATAAAGTGTACAGTTTTTGCTTGATAAGATGAAACGCTTATTTACCCAAATATACCAGCAAAAAATATCAACCTATCACTGTAAAATGATCATAGTTCATACTTGCAGTGGAGGTTAGCGAAGGTGGATAAGTGGGAAATGTACATGGAGATAAAGCAATTATTAAAGCAAGGATTTAGTCAGACAAAGATAGCTGAAAAGTTAGGGGTTTCTCGAACAACTGTTTACAGGCACTTAAAGAGATCTCCTTCGGAGATGGCGGAATGGGTTGATTCTCTTCAGTATAAAAAGAAAAAATTAGATCCATATAAAGAACTGATTTTATCTTGGTTGAGAATGCATCCGGATATGTCAGCAGCACAAGTTTATGATTGGCTTTTAGAGAAATATAAAGATCTAACTGTTGGAGAAAGTACAGTAAGAAGTAAGCGTCAAATAGACCC
>NZ_DCLI01000026.1:0-15171 GCF_002320975.1 Clostridium sp. UBA1652 | reverse complement strand
GGATAATAACGAATTATCCTCGCTTCAATGAATTCTCGATAAAATATACTTACAAGTTATATAAATAAAGCAAAAAGAAGCAGCCGATAATTATAGGCTGCTTCTTAATTATTTAAAAGTTAAAGTATTTCTAGGATGTTTTTTTGTGAGAATATTTTTTTGCTTTGCCATTGTAACATGAGTGTAGATTTCAGTGACATTAATAGAGCTATGACCAAGCATTTCTTGTATATAACGAATATCAACATCTTCTTCAAGAAGATATGTTGCAAATGAATGTCTAAACATATGGGGGGTTATATGTAGTTTAATAGAAGCTATTTCAGTATATTTATTTATCATATTTCTTACTGACTGTTCTGAAAGTCTATTATTTATACGATTAACAAAAAAGTACTCAGAGTTTTCTATTTCTTTTTTGAAGCTTAGATAATAATTATTTAAAGCTGACATCACGTCATCATTTCCAATTTGAATACGGCGTTCTTTTGAACCTTTCCCATAAATAAGTACGTTCTTTTCTATGAAATCAATATTAGATAACTTTAAAGAGCATAACTCGGAAATTCTTATTCCAGTGGCAAATAAAAATTCAATGACAGCAATATCTCGAGTAATACACTTTTTTTGGAAAGGCGTAGGTGCAAGCTCTATCTGACTATATAATGTTGAAAGAAAATTTTCAATTATATGTAGGGGTATTGTTTTTGGCAAAGTTATGGGTTCACGAAATTTTATTTGTAGCTTATTAAACGGATTAATTAAAATGATTTCTTTATATTCTAAATAATGAAAAAATGCTTTTAAACTAGCTATCTTACGTCTTACAGTCTTAGGTTTAAATGATTGATGGAGTGAGGAAATAAAGTTTTCTATCGAATTTTTATTAATAGAAGCTGAAAAGTCATTTTCTTGAAATTGAGAAAATTGAGCTAAATCAATTTTATATGCTTTAATTGTTTTACTATCAAGTCTTTTCTGATTTTTGCAAAATAATAAGTAATTTGAAATGATACTTTGTAGATTGTCCATATTACGCTAAATACTCCTTAAAATTTAATATATATGTTCTAAAAAAGTTGATTCATCAAAAATGAATTTATAATTATAAAATATGAAGTTAATTATCACTAAAAACTATGAACTAAATTAATGAGAACCTATATATTTTAACAAAAATAAAGAGGTTTAGAAGGTATTAGGTAAAATTTTATCTAAAATATGCTAATAATCTTCATTTTACACACATTTGTTGGTAAAATAGATTTATAATTACAAAATGGTTAGAACTATAGAAAAATGGTTTATTACACTGTTTTTGAGTACAATAAGAAAATATTATCTGAGATATATACAGGAATCAAGCTAGATTAAAATAATATGGAGGCCGTATGAAGATTTATAACAAGTTAGTTAGAGATAAAATACCAGAGTTAATAAAGAAGTCAGGAAGTAATTGTGATTATACAGTTGCAGATAAAGAAGAAAGATTAGCTTTACTTATGAAAAAGCTTGATGAGGAAGTTTTAGAGTTTAAAGAAGATAAAAACCTTGAAGAACTTGCTGATATTATGGAGGTTTTATTTGGACTAGCTAACAATTTAGGATTTACTGAAGAAGAGCTTTTAAAGAAGAGGGAAACAAAGAAAGGGGAAAGAGGAGGATTTAATGAGGGAATAGTTCTCCAGAAGGTTTATGACTAATGAGTAATATAACAGATTTATCTATTGGAGGAATTGATATTAAGGATATAATTCCTGCAAGTAGTAAGGTTGATTATAAAATATTTTCTAGACTTTTAAATGAGGATAGAGTAGTTGCAAGTTATAAGATGTATTGGCTACTTGGAATATTAGATGAGGTTAGTGAAGGAAATAGTGAGATTGAGTTTAATAGGATAATAGCTAGAATGATTACTTATGCTTGGTATCCAATTATGCAATATAAATTAAGTTTTGGTAGTTTTGATAAACTTAATTTACCTGTAAACTACATAGCACTTAAATATAATATCCCAGCTAATTATGATGAGAAGAAATTATTAGATTTTATATACACATCTGAGGACTTAGTGCTTAAGAAAATGATGAAAGACTTGACACATAAAGTTCCTTATAGATTGCTTGCACCTTTCTTTAGTAATAAAGTTGAAGGAAAAAGAGTTGGAGTTGAAAAAATAATAACGGAGTCATCATTAGAAGATAATATTTGCTTATATAAAATAATCAAAGGAAAAACTAATAAAATAATCATTAATGATGGATGGAAAGATTACTTAAAAGAAAACTATAAGGTAATAAAATACTGGATTTATTATAAATTAATATGCTTTCTACAAAAGAGAAACCCTAATGTTCCTGCTATAGCCTTCAAGCTAGAAGCTCCTAGAAGTAGAAATCTAACAAAAGCAACAAAGCTGTGGAATCAAGTAATTGTAGCTAAGGGTATAAATGATATTTATACAAAAAAGGAGTTTACGAGTGGGAACTATAAAATTCATGGAGTGCTGAGCATAGATCACTTTATTCCTTGGAGTTTTGTGCTACATGATGAGATGTGGAATCTAGTACCTACCTTTAAAAACATCAACAGCAAGAAAAGTGATAAGCTCCTAACACTTAAGGATTATATAGGAGATTTTTGTGATATTCAATATAAAGCCTTTTCATATTTTTGTGAGAAAAAGATGGACAAGGAGCTGGAAAGTTATGTTGAAGGATTAAGAATAAATGAACCTTATAATCTAAATCGATATAAAGGTGAGGAAGAATTTAATAGAAAACTTGTAGAGTGTATAAGTCCACTGCATCAGATTGCTAGGAATCAGGGGTTTGAGGTGGTGGATGTTTGTATAATGTGAATTTATTTGAATAAGAAACTATACAATAGAAACCTATATTTATAAAAAACACAAGATATATTGATAAGGAGTAGATTAATGAAAATAATTACAGACTATTTAACAGAGATTAGTAAAAGTATAGAGTTAATTAAAAAAAAGCTACCTGATGAAGATTTGGTGTTTTCTTACCGTGGAGAATCTAAGGATTATGGAAAAACAAAGCTAATGCCGTCATTGTTTAGAGGAATGGATAAAGATATTTGCGGATTTGAAAGAAAGTTAATAGAATCATTATCTGATTATAATATATCGTCAAATAATAATTCTATATTAAAAATGATGATAGATTCACAACATTACATAGCCAAAAGTAGGCTTCTTGATGTTACATTCAATGCATTGGTGGCACTATTTTTTGCATTGGATGGGGCTAATAAGGATGATAAAAACGCAGTTATATATGTAATAGGTATGCCGAAAAAGTTTGTTTTTTCACCTAATTCAATTTATTTAAATAAATATTATGAAAGAGTAATAGAGGATGAAGTAGAAAATGAATTTTTGGACAACTTAAAGCTTATTACTTTTAGTATGGGTAACGAGAGAATTATAGCTCAAGATGGAGGATTTATATTATTCCCAGGAAATAGATATAAGGAATTTCCTGAAATTTATTTCCATAGTTTTTCTATAGAAATAGAAAAAAAGGAGATGTATATGAAACTATTAAATGACATATTTAATGTCACAATAAGTAAAATTTATCCTGAGAAAAGTTATAAGGGGCAGAAGATTGGTATAGATATATTAAACCGTGAATATCACAATCCTAAAAATGAGTTAATAGAGTTGGAATTATATAGGTACAGAAAACTTTTGGAATTAAAATATTATAAAAAAGACAAGAAAAAAAGTGAAATGGAGTTTTTGAGAATTAAGCGTGCCTATATTCAAGATTTCAATAGACTTAAAGAAAAAATAAAAGATAAAAATGAATTTAAAGAACTAGAAATTGATGAAATAACTAAAAAATTCTTAGATGAAAGTGGGATAATATGAGAGAGATAGGCAAATTAATAAAAGATGTAATAGGCTATGATAGTACTGATGATATTGAAATACACAAATGGAATGCTTTTACTATAATAAATTATGCAGGAAGTGAATATTTTGTTTATGATAAATCGGAAGATATTAATCTCGGAAATTTAATTGAATATTTTAAAGTAAATATCGATGTAACATTTATACTAATATATAAAAATATGAGGGGAATGAAAGACGATATAAATAATTCAGGAAAGCAGAAAGATATCCAATTAATACTTGAAAATTCTATAACTGTTTTTGATTCAGATAAAAATCTAGATATAGAACTTGAAGGCTTTGGAGAAAATTATTTAGAATATGAAGACGAGTATATAGCAACAAAGCAATATAAAATTAAACTGATGGATTTATTAAATCTATATAATAATGAAGGAGATAATATATTTAAAGCAAATGTTAGAAAGGGTATACATTCAAATGTCCAAGAAAATATTTTATTAAAGAATTCTTTTAAAGAATCATTTGCTAGAGGATTAGTTAAAAGTTGTTTAAACTACTTTGGAGTGACTCTACCAATAGAAGTTGAAAAAAAACAATTTATTGAGGCTATTGATATCATCATTGCAGATGTATTGAAGCTTGACACAAATTATGATGATATATCTAATAGAATGGAAGACAGAGATTATATAACAAACCATATTAGTAGTTTTTACTATAAACATAATGGAATAACAATTATATCTAATAAAAAAGATGGAATTATTTTCAAAGATAAATTTATAACTTTGAATAATAAGAAAATTCAGGTAATAAATGGTGCACAAACAATTACTAAATGGTATGACATAGTTTATGAAGTTGATAGCAAAATTAATAGTATGCAATGGTCTGTTGATGTCAAGAATTTAATTGAGGAAACTAAAAAGGAAATATATATAAAAACATCTTTGTTATTACCAGTTGCAGAAGAAAAAGATTTAAATAGATTAATATCAGAAATTACATTAGGGCTTAATACTCAAGTTCCTGTAACTAATGTAGATATTTTTATAAATAGCTCAGAAAAAGTAAATGAATTAAATATATTGCTTAAGCCATATGGCATAAGGATTGCAAAATCAGGTGAGAATAGTAGTAATACCGTAGTAATTAAATATTTGGTTCAAAGTTATTATGTTTTCATTGGTAAGCCTGGAGCTGCAAGAAATTTATCCCGTGATGCGGTTACAAAAGATGAAACAATTGAAAAAATAATAGATTTATTTCAAAAAGAAGAAATAAAAGAAAAATTTATAAAATTTTTGCAATATCAAACTCAAATAGAATCATGGTGGACTAAAAGAAATAATTTGAATAAGTTGACACATTTGTATTTTGGCTGTTCGGAGGAAGATTATGAAAAACAGATAAAACCTTTTATTGCCAATGGATTGTTCCTTTTTAAAGCATATTTAATAAAATGTTTCTTCTTTGAAGATGTTGATTTGCTTGATGAGGATATGGATGAAATATTAAAAAAATATTTAAAGGATTTAATACAAATATTTAGAGATAAAATTCTTGAAGTAGATAAAAGTATTGTAGTAGATAGTAACTTATTTAAAGGTAAGGATGAGTATGTATTTGGAAAAATCGAAGCTGCAATAAATAAAGGTGCACAAGGAAAAATAGAGTTTGATGATATATTATGTAAGGAAATGCAGGAAAAGTATTTTGCTAATGAAACAGGTGGAGCTAAGAATAAGAATTATAGATTTATAAATGAATACCTGAAATCAAAAGGTGTTTTAATAGATAATATAAGAACAATAGTGGTAAAAAATAGAGGCGTTACAGAGTCATTTCCTTTCAGTACAAATACGTTTAAAGATATTTCAATTAGCTTCAATAACAGCAAAGATGAAACCTTTGAGGAAAGTACGTTTTATAGGGAGATTAGTAAAGATTACAATTTATTTTTAATTGATAATGATAATGAAGAAATAAAACATAAGAAAATTAATTTCATCGAATACTTAGAAGATGCTAAATATATATATAATGAAGTTATTGAGTCTTTTAAAGAATGTGATGAAGATAGACTGCCATCTTCATCACTGGGGAGGGGCTTTCATATTAGACCTAAAGCTATTAATTCTAATGATGTAATATTATTTTCGTATGATAAATACATTACAAAGCGTACTTTTTGGGCTAATAAAACAACAATGAACACGTTATTGGGGTTGGAAAAAGGAATTAGTAAGAACTCTATTGAATAAGATATGTTTAGTTAATTGATAAGAGTAAGAATATCATTTTATTAAGTTAAGAGTAAAATAATTTAAATTTGATCTTCCATTTAAAGAAAAAATGTATTATAATAGCTAGTAGACTAAAATTTACAGAGGAGAAATTATTATGGCTATAGATAAAACAGTATGCGAGCTTTTCGCGGGGGTGGGAGGATTCAGACTTGGACTTGAAAGAGCATCACGTGAATGGACTACTGTGTGGGCAAATCAATGGGAGCCAAATAAAAAAGTACAACATGCATTTAATTGTTACTGTTCACATTTTGGGAATGGAGAAAATCATGTAAATGAAGATATTGCTAGTATAGCAAAAGGAGATATTCCTACCCATAACCTTCTTGTTGGAGGGTTTCCTTGTCAAGATTATTCGGTTGCAAGAACTGGAGCACAAGGTATAAATGGTGTAAAGGGTGTGTTATGGTGGCAGATAAGACAGATACTAGACATTAAAGAGCCAAAGTTTGTTTTACTTGAAAATGTTGATAGACTATTGAAGTCTCCATCTAGTCAAAGAGGAAGAGATTTTGGAGTAATGTTGGCTTGTTTTAATGATTTAGGGTATACAGTAGAGTGGAGAGTCATTAATGCAGCGGAATATGGATTTGCACAACGTAGGAGAAGAATATTTATTTTTGCATATAAAAATACAACTACCTATTTTGAAGGTATGAAGAACACAACGTCTGAGGAGATTATTAATAATAGAGGATTTTTTGCTAGGACTTTTCCTATTGAAAGGTGCACTAGCTTGAAAACTATAAATTTTGATTATGAGGACATATATGATGTTTCAGATAACTTTAAATTTGAGTTTTGTAATTCAGGAATAATGCATAATGGAGAAATTGTAACTGGTCAAACTATACCTAAATATGAAGAACCGGTAACTATAAGGCAAATATTAAGTAATGATGTTGAACCTAGATACTATCTAGGAGATAGTCTTTCAAAATGGGAGTATTTAAAAGGTTCGAAAAAAATAGAGAGAACTAGCAAAACAGGACATTCATACATATTTTCCGAAGGGCCAATAGCGTTTCCAGACCCTATTGATAGACCAGCTAGAACAATGCTAACAAGCGAGTCAAGTGTAAATAGGAGTACTCATGTTATAGAAGATCCACAAACTAATCAACTTAGATTAATAACCCCTTTAGAAGCAGAAAGAATACAAGGATTTGATGATAATTGGACAGATACTGGAATGCCAGAGAAATTTAGATACTTTTGTATGGGTAATGCTTTAGTAGTCGGAGTTGTTGAGAGAATGGGAAGAACGTTAAATAGTATCTTTGAAGAAGAAAACTAAATAAAAGTTAATGTGTAAATCAAGACCGCATATAAATTTTGATGAAATTAAATTTATATACGGTCTTTTTATAACAACTTGTACAAATATTATTCTATAAGGTTCTTGTCTAACTGTTTTATAATATAGCTATTGTTAATCCAAAAAGATTGTGTAGTCATCCATTGACCATCTGGTAATTCATTAGCATTTCTATAAATATCACCAATTATTTCACCACTTATGAATTTATAAGCACTCTTCTGTGCATGAGGTCTTATATGAATTATCTGATTATCTTCTTTTTTAGGCAAATTATTTTCAACTTTATTGGATTTTTTAGTTAGCTTAACGCCTTGTATTATGGTGTTACGAATATTAGACCATCCAAGACGGACAGTATTATTTAAATCACTGTAAGGCATATTCCAAAGTTGAGCGCCTTTTAAAATATACTTGTCTCCATTTTTTTTATAAACCACAAATAAGAAACGAGTTTCATTGAAATAAGTAAATAAATTTGAATCTTCCCAATCCTCTTTAACTAATTCTTTAAATTTAAAAGCAGGGAAAGAAATATTCTCTTTATTAGTTCCATTTTCCTCTATACGAATAGCTTTTACAACAATGTTAGCTTTAGCAAACTCTTCAGCTTTATTTGACTTTATACCCAGCATTCTATAAGCGAGATCAATCCATTGAGATTTATTGTTGTTATACTTTCTTTCAAATAAATCACATAACTCTTTGTCAGAGGCACCGATGTAGGAATTGATTTTATTTATAACGTATTCTTCAAATGTTATACCTTCCAAATCGTTTATGTTTTTAATTATAGGCTCATATGTATTTTTATTAGCGACAATGTAGTTATTTAAAATATAAGTCATATAAGAAGTTTTGAAAGAAAAAGCTCTTGGTTTTGCTAATATATCAGAAAAAGGTTGTTTTCTCAGGTTAGATGAGTTCTGAGCTTTAGTAGCTGCTCCTAAGTATAAGGTATCTCCTTCAGATAGTTCGTGAGCTTTTCCAGCTTTAATTTTATTTATTATCACTTCAAAATCATTTTTAATTATCTCAATATCCTCTTTAGGCGGAGAAAATAATTTAGCATAATTTATAGTGTAATCTAAGCGGTTCTCTATTTCATTTGAATATAAGTAGTATATAAGGAGGATTAAATTAGATTTAGCCCATAGATGGCTTGTATAAAAATCTTCATTAATTACGGAAACGTAATCAATCATTGTAATTATAAGACGCTCTTTAGCTGAAAGTGATTTATTTTTATTAATTTTATATGGAGTTACTTTCAATTCAACTCCAGCTTGTTCAAAATCTGCTTTTGAGTCATTATTACATTTATAGTGAAAGAATCGTTCTTCGATTATCTCACCTAATCCACCTTTTCTTTTTTTATTCTCATGATTTACACCATAATCTTCAGCGCTATCATAAATAAATTTATTTTGGGAATCCGCTTTAATTATATCTGCAAAAGTTTTTCCAATTAGATTTTGAGCATATGCTTCAATGCTTAATGGATTTGTTTCGTCATAACTATTAATAAACATAAAAAATCTCCTATTCATTTTATATTGCTAGAATAAGTTAGTATAAATAAATATTAACATAAAAAATATGCTTGCTACAAATAAATAGCAGAGATAATAATATTTCAGTCATGGAAATCATGCCTGTGTAAATATTAATAGAAGGGGTTCTTATAAAAATATTAATATGGTAAAAATTGCATTCATTAGAAGGATTAAGGAAGATTTTGTAGAATATTACTAGTATCGTAGCATATAATTTTATTTTCAAGTTAAGGGTGGTGAGGAAATGAGTAAAATTAGACAGATTGAGGAAAAAGAAATTCATGTACTTAAAGCAGATGGAAAGTTTACAGCATGTGGATTTGATACTACTAAAAATCCAGAAAATTGGGAGCATGTTTCAACTTCAAGCAAAGTTACATGCAGTAAAAATGGATGTAAACAAGCACAATAACAAATATACAATCTATAGTAAAAGGCGTCTGCTAATTGCAGGTGCTTTTTAATACGGGGAATTAATTATAATAGGAAGCCTACCTTCCACCATCAAGCGTAGACAACCATTCACAACATTCCTATGGATACAATATCATGCAAATCCCAGTTCAGCTAAAAAGAGATAAAATGAAGGATGAAATACTAAAAAAATATGACATACCTATATTAAGATTTTCTACTGTAGGGAGTGGAGAAGAGAACCTATTGAGTGATAAACTAAACGAGCTTTTAAGTGTATAATTAATAAATATGATTTTAGGAGAATAACATGAACTTTGAGTATTTGTTGGAGCAATTAAAGGTTAATATATTTCTACCTAAGGAAGATTCACCAACTAAGTTACCAGATAAAGCAGGAGCATATGTAATATGTGTTAAATGCATAGAAGATCTACCACTTAAGATGAAAGAGTTGGAGTTCTTATACATTAACGAATTACCTGTAATATATGTAGGGATAGCAGGCAGACCAACTTCAAAAGTAAAAAGTTTAAGAAAAAGAGATTACAAAAATCATTTTAATGGAAAAGCAAGAACATCAACTTTAAGAAAAAGTATAGGAGTATTGTTTGAATTAGAAAGAAGATATTTGCATAAAGAAAATAAATCCAAATATAGCTTTATTCCAGAGCATGAAGAAAAATTGTCATTATGGATGAAGGATAATTTAGTTATGCACTATATTTCTATTGAAAACCCAATGGATTTTGAAAAATACTTGATTAATGTGTTTGAGCCTCCATTAAATTTAAAGAATAATAATGATGAAAATAATAAAGACTTTAGAAAAGAGCTGTATAATTTGAGAAATCACACACAGATTAAATAAAAAATATCACGTAATATAGCTCAGCTATAAACTTTTATATGTTTATAGCTGAGCTTTTTTATTTTTAACCAGAAGCTATAAGTAGTAGACATTATCTGTCTATTAGAATATTCATTTGATAATGTTTGACAAATATGAATTAGAATGATATGGTAAGCATATACTCAATATTAAGCATGTGCTTAATTAAGAAAGGCGGGTTATTATTTGGGAAATCGTGATAAGGAAAGGGAAAAACGACAAGGACAAATTCTACAAATAGCACTGGATCAATTTATTATGAAAGGATATTATGGAACATCTACCCGTGAAATATGTAAGATAGCTGAAGTAAGCTCTGGACTTATGTTTCATTATTTTGATTCAAAAAAAGCTTTATATGAAACCCTTATTGAAATTGGTTGTGAAAAGATGGTTTTTATGCCGGAGGAAGATCTTAGTCCATTGAAGATATTTGAGAAGAACATTCAAGATTTATTTCAGCTGATTAGGAGTAATCCATTTTCTGCAAAAATGTTTGTGTTTATGGGATATGCAGTATACAATGCTGCTCATATTTCACAAAAGGCAGGAGAGTTACTTGCGCAGCATGACATTATTAATCAGAGTGTACCTCTAATAGAAAAAGGACAAGAGTTAGGAGAAATTCGTTCAGGAAATCCTCTTGCTCTATCAATTTCATTTTGGTGCTCAATTCAAGGTATTGCAGAAGCTATAGCACTTAATCCTGATAATCCAATACCTGATGAGAAATGGATATTAGATATTCTTAAAAAGTAAAGGAGTGATAATTTTAGTGAAGAAGCAGAATATACGCAAATTAATTATATTTATAATAATAACTCTTGCAAGTGGCTGGATTGGAGTAGCCATTGACTCAGTTCTTACAGAACAGCCAGAGGGGAACTCTTTGGGCATGGGACTATGGCTGATATTACCTTTTTTGACTGGAATAATATTAAGGATAGTATATAGAGACTGGAAGAACATAGGCCTTAAACTTAATATAAGAGATAACAAGAGATGGTATATATTATCTATAGGAATTTATCTATTAGTAACAGCAATAACTATTGGACTAGCAAAGATCTTTAACCTAATTGAGGTGTCAAATTTCGCAAAAGGTTCATTTTTATCACTTGCAATAGCTTCTGCTACTGGGGGATTACTTAAGAATATTTTTGAAGAATTTGCGTGGCGTGGTTATTTAACACCGAAACTTATTGAATTAAAACTCAATGACTGGTATATTTACGGTATTTCTGGTCTTGTATGGGCATTATGGCACGTCCCGTATTATCTTGTATTTCTTCCAGACATCTATTTTGAATCAATATCAAGAGGCAATATGATTTTAATAGGATGTATATTAATGGTATGTTGGACTATTATGTATGTAGAAATATATAGGATTACCAAGTCTGTTTGGCCATGTGTGCTTATGCATACTGTTGAAGATGCAGTACCTAATGTTATGGTCATGACAGGTGGATTTGTTTCATTAACAAAAATGGGGGATATCTTATTAAATCCAATCACAGGTGTTATAGCTACAGCTATATTTATTACAACAGGACTTTTGCTTAGAAGATTCAGAATTATGAATAAACATGTGTAATCTTGATAATGTAAAATGTTAGATTTATATTTTAAATAGGCAACATATAATATACCCAAAATACTAGATAGTCAATATAAACTTTGAAAATCAATAAAATTTCTACGATATTAGTTTTAATATAATCTGACAGATATTAAATAAGTTATTGTAGTTTGAACTTACATTTAGGTCTAGTTATAATCATTTTTATAAGATATACAGTATTTTATGGGAGGTTTTGTATGAGTGATTTTTTAAAACTAGAGAATTTTGTTGGACATTCAGATGTAGGTTATGAAGAAGTTATAGTTCAATTTTTACAGGATAACGAAATAACAATTGATGATTTTGAGTACGTAGGGAGATGTGATTCTGAGTGTCTGGAATGTAATGCAGAAAAATTTAGTGTATGGCGTAGAGATATAGGAGTTATCGAAAAAGAAAATATTTTTACTTTTGATTTAGATGCCGCTGATGAAACATTAGACTTTGCTATATATTTGTGTAATAAGTGCAAGACATGGACTATTTATATTGAATAAAATATTATTCTCAAATTTAGTAATTTTACGGGGGATGTTATCTATGAAATATATTATAGCAGGAATAATTTTATATGGGTTGTTCTTTTTGATCTGCTATCTTGGCACTGGTGGAGATAAAAAGAATATGAAAAGCTTCCACTCTTATCCTGATGAGGTTCAGATTAAGATAAGACTGAATAATGACTTAAGTAAAATGATTCCAGCGAAGCCTTCTTATCTTAAATCTTTCTTGTCAAATCTGACGGTATTTACAATTATTTTTATAGTTATAGGCTTTTTATTGAGTCTTTCAGAGTTTATTCCGACGTTTATCTATCTTCTAATATTAGGAGAAGGATTAAACCTATTTGATTTGATAATTATCGATTTCTGTTGGTGGAGCAAGACAAAGAGAACACATTTTGGAGCCATTATTGACGATAAGGATTATCATGGAATTAGAAAACATTGGCTATCTTTCATTAAGGGAATTCCGGTATTTGCTTGTGCGGCACTTATTGCTGCAGTAGCTATAAATAAAATTTTCTGATGCATAATAAAATTCCCATTTCTAGAGTACATTAAATGAATAATCTTCTTATTATTCAACTAAAACTAAATATAAAATTATTACTATACCGTATTATTCAAAATGAATTTGCGGTATTTTTTACTTAGCAATTTAAAAATAGTACCAAGTATTAAAAAACGTAAAGAATGAGGCTCTTTAAAATTGAATAATGCTGTGTTGGTTAAATATGATATAATTAACTTATAATTGTAAAAGTATACGAAATTATATAAATAAGTAGTAATTTTGTAACGGAAATAAAATACAAGGAGAATGTAGAATGAGAGAAATTATAAGAACAGAAATAGACAAAGAATGGGCACACTCTGGGATTGTTGAGGCAGGGGATTATATTTATATCAGTTATTGCATGAAGAGTGAGGGACAATCAATTGAAAACCAAATAAATGGTGCATTTGATGTTTTGAGTGAAAGACTTGAAACTGTAGACTTGACATTGAAATCTGTAGTGCAAATGGATTGCTTATTTAGAGATATTAAAGATTTATCGTTTTTAGGAGAAATAATTAAGCAAAGATTTGAAGGAAAATATCCAGCAAGAAAGGCATATGAAACAAAGTTTATTAGAGATGGAATTGACTTTCAAGTTGATGCAATAGCTTTCAGAGAGAATTAAATAAATTAGAATTTGTAAAGGAGAAGTTTGATGGGTAGAAAAGAAATAACAACAAAAGAAGATTTGATGACTGTCATCAACATATTGGAAAGTGCAGGAATAATATATTGGATTGACGGTGGTTGGGGAGTTGACATATTGGCAGGAAAACAAACAAGAGTTCATAGAGATATTGATATAAATTTTGATGCTCAATATACAGACAAATTATTGAATATACTTTTAGAATATGGATATGAAGTAGATACTGATTGGAAACCAGTGAGAATTGAGCTATATAGTGAAAAATATGGATACTTAGATATACACCCATTTGTTTTAAATGAGGATGGGACTTCAAAACAAGCAGATTTGGAAGGTGGTTGGTATGAATTTGACAAAGACCTTTTTGGTAATGCTGTTTTTGAAGGACAGACAATTCCGTGTATATCTGTAAAGGGGCAAAAGCTCTTTCATTCAGGTTATGAATTAAGGGATAAAGATAAGCATGATATTTCAATTATTGAAAATATATAAGAATAACTTGTAGTATTACAAATTACAATTTATCCATCATATTTTAATTAAGATGTATCTGTAATTTATGCAGGAGGTTAGCAAATGAGTTCTAAAACTAAATCAAGAGTTTTATTTGGAATTGGTATAGTACTATTAATGTGTTATTTAATAGGCATATTTTATTTTTATAATATTCAAGAGTATAACCCCTATGCTTCTGCTGGGGCTGATCTTGATGCTTTAATTCACAGCATATTATTCTTACCTCCAACTGCAATATGTCTTATATTATCGCTTATACTACACATAAAAGCAAAGAAATACAGATAAGCAATTTGGTATATTTGCTAAGTTTTCATAATAATATATTATAAAAATATATTTGGAGTATTTGAATGAGAGAATTAGAGCAGGAATATTTTTATGAAAACTTAAAACCAGGAATTATAAAAAAATATAATGATTTAATATCTAAACAAAAAACATTTAATCTTTGTGAAAAAATTGAACTAGGAACATATATAACTGCTATTATTATTAGTGTTAAAAATTATAAAGCACTAACAGGAACTATTACTGGAAATACGATAGCTGAACTTTGTGTAGCATTGTTAATAATTACTGCTGTAAATATTAACACTAAGCCAATAAAGGATAAATATAAAAAAATGAAAGAAGAGATGAGAAATAACTTAATAATAAAAGTTTGTAAATGTGAGGAATATTGTAATTGCAAAGAAGACTTTGCTAAGTTACTGAAAATGAAAAACATAGATATATTTAAATAATATTATTTTAAATAAATGGAGATATCCTCTAAGTATTTATGCTTACGTGTTTACTAATTTATATCAGAAAAAACAGAACAAGTCTTGTCTTTTGAACGAGCAGCTATACCTAGGAGAAGACATTCTGCACACACAATCCAATTCACTCATACTATATTACTGAATTTCATTTCTGAAAGACCAACTATCAAAA